>JAHDGC010000625.1 GCA_020627865.1 Saprospiraceae bacterium
TAGTCGAAAAAGCAAAGTGTTTTACCTTTGATGCACCTAATTTGTCACACACTCAAATCAATCCAACAATATCATCTTCCGCGTGGCCAAATGGTCTTTTGTCTGCAGCTGATAGTACAGTACACCCGTAGCAGACAATTCCGCGTGATGCACGAAAATCGCATGGTGTCCTTCGGTAAATTCTTGTGCGACAACTTTCAGTACTTTTCCAGAAACATCCATAATCCGCAAACTAGCGAAACCCGATTCCGGCAAATGGAAACTGATTTTGCTCCTTGTATGGAAAGGGTTCGGTTCATTTTGGTAGAGTTCAAATGTATCATTGTAAACCGTTGAAGCTTGTTCCCCGTTGAAAGCTAGTGCAACATCCAAAGTTGAAGTCGTACTATAAGATTCAGCAGGTGTAATGTTAGAATTAACGTCCAAGATGTCGCTTAGCATTCCTGATTGTTTTGCTTTTAGCAAGATGGAAAACACAGGCTTACCATCTTTCAAAGTCATCGCATATGCATCGTTCCAACTTACCGTAAGGAGACCTTGATCTATAAAAGTAAATCCAAAATTGTTTTCCGTTAACCCTCCAGATGCCGTCATTTTCAAATCAACAAATTCAGCAAAGGCCGGATCAAAACGCAAGGTGAATTGATAACCTAACATATTTGTAAAATCATCCGCTTTGAAATCTACGGTATAAGTTTCTCCGGCTTCCATTTTGATGTTATCCACCGCAAAGAATTGGGTGCCTTCAAAACTTCTGTCTTGCGTGCCCAATAAATTATTCGGAATTGCAGAGCCATTTACATCACCGATTTTTATACCAATAAAATCAGATTCCAAGGCATCCGGGAATACGCCATTGTAAGAAATGACTTCAGGGAATAGCGTAGCAAACGGATTGGTCGCATCAGGGAAAACGAAATCCTTATCTACAAATCTCCAAGAAGTATTTTCTTCCAGTTCTGCATCAATGCCGAGGATGAGGCGACGCAGTTTGACCTGATCGAAAGTGGTTACAGTACCGGAGCGGTTAACATCGGCAGCAATAATTTTATAAGGCGAATCCAACGGAAGAATACCCAATACATGTTTACTGATGAGTACCAAATCAAAGGTCGTTATGCCATTTAAGAAATTGGTGTTTTTCTCTGGGGTAAGGGTGACATTGCTGGATTCGTGTATCGGATCAAAGGCATAATAACCATCTGCTCCCGTAATCGCAAAATCATCATCCGGTGTGCCAGATAGGTGGACGGTCACTCCTGCAATGGATTCTTGGTATTCATTTTCTATCCTTCCGGCAAGCGGAACAAGGGGGCCATCAATCAGTGTACAAACCATATCACTATCTTGAAGGGCTACATAGGTCGTACAATAATCCCAATTGCCTGCTTCATCAATGACGTAAAGTTCTACGGTAGGGAACCCGAGGTCATCACAAGTGAAAAGGACACTGGTTTCCAGATTCAACACCTGATTTAAAGTTGTCAGTTCTGCCTGTCCGGGGATAACCCTTCGGATGCGTAATTGCAAATCGGATTGAGCCGTACAATTGTCAAAACTGCCGCTGCCCGGCGCATTGAAATCAGATGCCCAAAGCGTAATAACTTCACCAATAGGCATAACTACAGTTGCTAAACCATTAATGCAAACCGGAGATGGTTTTTTACAATCTTCTATCGTAAAGGTGTAGGAGCAAGTTGCAATATTGCCACAACCATCTTCCACTTCCCAAGAAATGGAATGGGTACCCAAAGGATAATTGCCAGAGGCATCGTTGCTGTTTCCTGTGAAGGCTGCACCATCGGAGACACCATCGGCGAAAGCATCAATGACATAACTGTAATTAAGGTTCGTTGCACAAGCATCTGTTGCCTCCAACAATAGTGTTACAGTTACGGGTTCGCAATTTTCTTCATAACTACAAACCGTAATATCCTCGCAAGTAGAGGTAATCGTTGGTTCTCCGGTATCCTGTACTTTGATGACTTGGCTGTGTTGCCAATAGCCTTCATAGTTGCCATCGGTATTGTCCGAATCAAATTGACACCAATCTATAACCGTCCATACTCTTATGATTTTCCAACAAGCATCTTCCGCTGTCGGTAAGATTTGATCTTCATAGGTAACGGCCACAAGATCGCAGGCATCTTCCACGAAAGTGGGGTAGTCTCTTCCATCAGGTAAATCGTCGGGTTCGGTACCATTTCCGCTGGTACAGTTTGTGGTAAAGTCTTCAGGCCAAGTAATATCAGCTTCTGCAAATGGTGTGTTATTTTCTAAAGTAATCCGTTGCGTACAGCGGTCTGTTCTGCCGCCGCGATCCGTAACGGTCCATCTCCTGATGATGGTACCTTCTCCACAATTATCTACGGAGCCACTGTCTGTAATCGTTACAGTTGCTTCACAATTATCGGTTGCCGAAGCATAGTAGCCGACCAATTCATCTTGATAATAAACTGGTGGATAATCGCCCGTGTTTTCCGTAAGGAGATTATCTATTGCTGCAAAATCACCGTTGCATTCAATGGTCTTGTCTGGAGGGCAAACGATGATCGGATCAAGTTTGTCATCTACTTCTACTTCAACCATGCATTCGTTCCAGCGACCCTCATCATTATCTGGGAAGCCTTCCCCCGGTAAAATATCCCACACTCGCATTCTGACCATGACCGTTGTTCCAACATCCGCACAATCTACACTAATGCATTCTGTAAAAGGTGTGTTATCAGGAGCGTCCATCCGCTTGATGCGAATAGTGATCTCATCACAATTATCATAACTACCATCATCGAATGTAAACCAACATACATCGGCATAGCCATCTTCTCCCAAAGAAATAACGGTATGTTCATCACAAACAGCAACAGGTGTTACCTCATCGACAACTGTCACATTGAAGCTGCAAGGAGGCGCAACATTGCCACAATCATCTACGGCACCATTATAGGAAATGCTATGGGTTCCGGTCGGCAAATCAAAGCTGCTGCCAATGGTAATTTCATCGCCGAGGAAAGTGCCATCTCCCAACAAAATGCTTACTAATGGTTCCGTGATGCCATTTGAACAAAGGTCTGATAAGTCCGGTTCTGGTACGACGAAGGTGGCTGTACAAGTATATAAATCTGTACTGAGGGTGTAATCTTCTGGACAGTTCATTTCTGGTGGGCTAGTGTCCAGCACCTTGATGATCTGGGTGTGTTCAGTAGGGTTGTCTGGCCCTAAATCCAAACACATATTCCGCACTTTCCAAGTTCTTAATATTTCATAACTGCCGGGGCAGATGTCGTAAATTTCATCCGAAACATTTATGGAAGTACCGCATAGGCCTGTGCCTAGTCCTGTAACGGGCTGTCCATTTATAGTCGGTACGCTGGTATGCATCGGTGTCGTCAGTAAAGGATCATTAACGACATCGGAACATTCCAAGGCGTTTGCAAAATTAAAATCTTCAGGGAACACCACTTCGCTAAGGTCAAGGGCTTCAATGGTAATGACTTGCTCGCAGGTTGTTACATTGCCCGACTCGTCCGTCATGGTCCAGCTCCGAATAATTTGCGCACGAGGGGCGGCACATGATCCAAAGTCGGTATACGCATCTTCGTACAACATTTCTATAGATGCTTCGCAACTTAGGAGGATTGGTTCTCCGGTGTTTTCCGGTTCCGTGCTTTCGTTACAAGAAATGGAAATATCCGCAGGGCATTCAAACTCTGGGTCTAATTTATCTTCTACAACTAAGGTTCCCCAACAAGAATTACCCGTATCGGGGTCAAGGATGGAAACGGTAAGCGTATCGCCGAGTTGATCCAGTGTCACAACGGGGTTCGTTGGAATGGTTCCATTTTCATCAAAAATATCTATGATGTAATCATCGTAACAACCATAGTTATCGCCTTCCAGAATCATATCTGCCGTAACTTCTGCGACACAATCCGAATTCAGGGAAAGGTTAACTTGGTCGTTGCAAGTGAGGTGGTATTGATCCGGTACAAACTCTAAAACCGTAACATTGAAATTACACGTATCTCGGTTTCCTGCCTCGTCTGTTACGACAATGATAACGGGCGTATTTCCAATCGGGAAAATATTACCGGAAGGTGGCACCATAATTGTATCCGCAACGCCACAATTATCTGAGGTCAAAATCGGTTCATAGAATACCGGTATTTCACAGATGCCCGGTTCCAATTGTATGACAATATCATCTGGACAAGTTACCACAGGGTCTTCTGTATCCAAAATCGTAACATCAAAACTACAGATAGACATGTTGCCAGCAGTATCCACCAGGAGATATTCTACCAAGGTCGTTCCTACGCAGAAAACTTCCGTTACTTCATAGCCACCAATGCCATCAAGTTCGCCACCCGTTGGGATACATTCCGCATCCTCGGAAGTATAACTCACCGTGATGCTGCCTTCAAAACAATTGTCCAAAAAGTAAGGATGGATCCAAGTGAAAGTCGCTTCACAAATGCCGGGTTCATTTTCTAATTCTTGATCGGCAAGGTCAAAATCTGCAATGCAGGTGATTTCCAAAGACCAACTGGTAACACTTATGGTTTCTCCCGGATTCGGCACCACATCCAATATCCAATCTCCGGCTGTTTTTTGTGCATAAATACTTAACAAGGTATCGGCAGGCAGTTCAACAATGGGAACAATTGTCCCTGCAGGACTAATTAAACTGATGGTCGAATTGTCCGGTGTAGCCGTTCCTTCTAAATCAAAAACAATATCTCCGATAATGCAATCTTCTGCTTCAGGAATAGTGATCACAGATTGGTTACAAGCCGCCTCAGAAATCACATCAATAGCATCACCTGTATAATTG
>JAHDGC010000626.1 GCA_020627865.1 Saprospiraceae bacterium
CCCAACATAAAACACGCCATTGGATATTTAGGGGATACTGAAAGGCTCAGAATGCTAATGTCTGAAATGAAAGGAGCTGAAAGGTTCAAAGCATTAATCACTGCTAGACTCAATGGAGTTTAATTGGTTTCTTATTACATTCCGGCAATGTATTAAGAACAGTTATAAAATAACAAATAGGTCTGTTGGTAACAATACCATAACTTTTTCCTTTCCTCATTCAACCCAAACACCTACATCGAATAAACATCCACCATAAAATGACCCAACCCGCCATAAATGTACAAGGCATCTCCAAACGCTTCCTGCTCCATCATCAGGACAGCCGAGCATTTAGTATTGCAATCACCCAGCAAATCAAACAACTTTTCTCCGCCAAGCCAACAAACAAAGCAAAAGAATTTTGGGCACTCAAAGACATTTCCTTCCAAATTGAAAAAGGAGAAATCGTCAGCCTAGTAGGCAACAATGGCTCCGGAAAAAGCACCCTACTCAAAATCATTGCTAAAGTCATGCAAGCCACCTCCGGCACCGCAACAGTCAAGGGAAACATGAGAGCCTTATTGGAAGTAGGCACCGGATTCCACCATGAATTATCAGGGCGAGAAAATATCTTCTTCAACAGCGCCATACTCGGTATCAGCCGAGCCGAAACCAAAAAACACTTTGATGAAATTGTAGATTTTAGCGGTGTCGAATCCTACATCGACATCCCGATAAAATATTACTCCAGCGGGATGAAGGTTCGCTTAGGCTTTGCCATTGCCACCCAGTTCAAGCCAGATGTCTTGATTCTGGATGAAGTCCTTACCGTTGGTGACTTGGGTTTTCGTAAAAAATCCCTTGCCAGAATCCGGGAAATTACCGAACAACAAGGATGCACCACCCTTTTTGTCAGCCACAACCTTAGCGCTGCACAAAACCTTTGCAACAAGGCTATTTGGCTGCAAGATGGCCAAATGATCAGTTTCGGTGATATTGATGATGTCATAGAAAGCTACCAACTTAAAGTGATGGAGCAAATAGAAGATAAAACATTGCTCAAGAAAAAAGCAGCACATACAGGACACACCCTATTACACAGTCAAAATTGGCTTGAAACCAGCCCTGAATCCGGCAACGAATACATCAAACTGCATTGGGCATCTGTGCAAAACAAGAATACCCCAGATCCTCAACAGCCCATTAGACTAAAGCATCCAATCGACATTACGGTAGCATTTTCTACCACAAATCCAGCAGACAGGATAGATGTTACTTTCCAGTTTGTCAATGGGACTGATGATGTTTTCATGGTTTCCAGTACAGCTTTTGAAGAAAACAAGGCTCCCAAGCTCCAAACAGACCAATATCAGGCTTGCTGCACGCTTCCTCCTTACTTTTTAAATAGTGGAATCGTATACATTGATGTTTTATTCCATAAAAATAAAACCAACAGGGCTATTTTCCGAAAAAATAAGATTCTGGCCTTCTTCGCGGTGCCTGATCCCATTGAATTCGGCATTCTTCACCGCAGAACGAAGGGTGCTATACGACCCAAATTGGAGTGGAAAGTCGAAAAAACAACATAAAAGCACAAAAGCGTACAATTAATTTCCCCTTACGAAACAAAGGAATATCATAATTCGTTATATATCAAGTAAAATTTTTATAATTTTGCATGCTAATTTGAATGGCTTAACAGCATTCAAATACATTACATTTGTAATCTTCGGTTTAATTACCTGAAAAAAAAATAAACATATTCAAAATGGCAACGACAGATACCGCATATAAAACTGATGTAGAAGCCGTAAACGGACTCGCACAAGCATACACAGACCTCAAAAGCGAAATCGCCAAAGTTATCATAGGACAGGATGATGTGGTGAAAGCCGTGATTATTTCCCTTTTCAGTAACGGCCACAGCCTCCTTGTCGGGGTACCTGGATTGGCAAAAACACTACTTGTCAGTACGATAGCTGAAGTTTTGGATCTTGATTTCAAAAGGATCCAGTTTACACCAGACTTGATGCCTTCTGATATTATTGGTTCCGAAATTCTTGGAGAAAATCGGCAATTTAAATTCAACAAGGGGCCATTATTTTCCAACATTGTTTTGGCTGATGAGATCAACCGTACGCCTCCAAAAACACAGGCGGCATTGTTGGAAGCGATGCAAGAACGTTCTGTCACCGTTAGTGGTGTTCGCCACAAACTCAGCGCGCCTTTCTTTGTTTTGGCAACCCAAAACCCTATCGAGCAGGAAGGAACTTACCCTTTGCCAGAGGCACAGCTTGACCGCTTTATGTTTAACATTCCTTTGGATTACCCAAGTTATGATGAAGAAATTCAGGTCGTGAAAGCCACCACATCAAAGCAAAGCTACAAGCTTAACCATATCGTTACCGCAGATCAGATTCTTTACTTCCAGCAATTAATCAAAAAAATTCCTATTGCAGATAATGTGTTGGAATATGCGGTTTCTTTGGCGACCAAAACTCGCCCGAATACCCAAAAAGCTCCTCAGGTTGTAAATGATTATATCAGCTGGGGTGCAGGGCCAAGGGCTTCACAATATTTGGTGCTTGGCGCAAAATGTCATGCTGCTGTTCAAGGGAAATATTCTCCGGATATTGAGGATGTTCAGGCAATTGCTAAGCTCGTACTTCGCCACCGGATTGTTCGGAATTATAAGGCGGAGGCCGATGGTATCAATGAGGAAAATGTAATCGAAAAACTATTTTAATCCTACGGGCGTAATGCTTACGCCCAACCAAAATATTCAAAAACTATTGTAGGGGACGTAATGCATTACGTCCTCTTTTTTTATGTAAAAACCGAACAAAAACAACATGCTTCACCAAAAGTGAATTTTATTACTTACTTTTGGTGAAAGAATTTATTTATGATTATCGGTAGAAAAAAAGAAATCGCACTCCTAGAAGATGTATTACAGTCTCCGAAGGCCGAAATGGTGACAGTAATCGGGCGTAGGCGGGTAGGGAAAACATTCCTGATTGATAATGTTTACAAAGATGAAATTATCTTTAAACAAACAGGGGTTCGGAATGCCTCCAATGAAGAACAGCTCCGGACTTTTACAAAAAAACTGGAAGAACTTGCCAATAAAAAACTAGAAGTTCCGAAAGATTGGCTGGATGCCTTTTTTTTACTAAAAAAATATATCGCTCCCCGACTCTCCAAAAAGAAAAAAGTAGTTTTGTTTTTCGATGAATTACCTTGGCTGGCCGTAAACGGCTCCAATTTTCTGGACTACTTAGGGCATTTTTGGAACGACTGGGCCTACCAAAAAAATCTGGTGATTGTCCTTTGTGGTTCTGCATCTTCGTGGATCATCAAAAAAGTTATCAATGATAAAGGTGGCCTGCACAATCGGGTAAGCAAATACTTGCACCTAAAGCCATTCACCCTGAAAGAAACCGAAGCTTACCTACAAGCCAAACAACTTAGCTTTACTCGCTACCAAATCGTACAATTATATATGGCTTTTGGTGGCATACCGCTATACCTTGAAGAAATTCAAAAAGGGAAAAGTGCCATACAAAACATCAACGACATTTGTTTTTCAGAAACGGGCTTACTAAAAAATGAATTCAATCGCCTATACAATGCCTTGTTCGATAATGCCGATAATCACGTCGCCATCATTCGGGCTTTAGCTTCAAAACAAAAAGGATTGAGCAGAAATGAAATCATCAAAATTGCCAAAGTGCCCAATGGTAGCTCCACCTCAATTGTACTAGAAGAACTAGAACAATCCGACTTTATCATGGCTTATCATCCTTACAAAAAAAAGAAAAAAGATAAGTTGTATCGACTCATAGATGAATACTCTCTTTTCTATTTAAAGTTCATAGAAAACACGGCCTTCTCAGGCGAGGGAACCTTCCTACAACTGAGTGATAAACAGGCATTCAAAATCTGGTGTGGTTATGCTTACGAAGGGATTTGCATGAAGCATGTTACATCAATAAAAAAAGCACTGGGCATAGGAGGCGTTTATACCACGACTTATTCTTACCTAAAAAAAGCCACCGAAGAAGAAAAGGGTTTACAAATTGATATGCTCCTAGAACGTGCAGACCGAGTGATCAACCTGTTCGAGATTAAGTTTTACAATACCGAATTTGTTTTCACCAAAGCCTATGCAGAAAAGTTGCGTCAACGGTTATGGGCATTCCAACGCCGTTCTAAAACCCGCCATCAAATCTGGATGACCATGATAACTACTTTTGGTGTGAAACACAATAAGCATAGCCTTGGCTTGGTAGAAAAGGTGTTGACTTTGGAGGATTTGTTTTTGGAGTAGCTCTTTTTCCTTTAACAATCTCATTGCAAAAAACAAAAAGCCCGACAGAATCCAATTCCATCGGGCAAAACAAATAACCAATTAGAGCTTGTTGAAGTATAAATTCTCTTAGTGCAAACTGGCCTACAGGATTGAATTTAAGACCCAAAGGCCAAGAAAGCGCGCACTAATCACAAATAACTAATCACTCTTCACGCCGCTCGCGGCACAAACCCAACCTAAACAACCGTAATCTCCTGACGCTTGGTCTCAAACCCCTCTGACTTCGGTAAGCTGAGAATCAACACCCCATTTTCGTACTTCGCTGCAATGCTAGCCTTATCTATTTTTTCATTCAACTCGAACTGGCGAACAAACCCCTTCGATACATACTCTTGTCGCTTCCAAGTTGTCTCCTCCTCCTTTTTATCCTTTACGGAAATAGTCAAGGTATCATCCATGAGGGCAATGGTAAAATCCTCCTTTTGCAATCCTGGAGCGAACAAGTAAAGTTCATATTTGTCATCCAATT
>JAHDGC010000627.1 GCA_020627865.1 Saprospiraceae bacterium
AAAAAAATCCAGATAATGGGATTAAAAATACTAAAAAGCTGTCTTATAATTTTTCTATTTACTTTCTCTTTAGTGGCTCAAGTGCCCGTCGAAGGGGTATTGCATTGGAGAGGGGGAGGTGCTGCCTATGTGTCGGTTTATGCCAAGGATTCTCACCAATTGATTCCCTTGAAAAAAGATGGGAAGTTTGCCTGTCGCTTGCCTCGGTTTGAAGAATGCCTCCTGATTTTTTACCAAGAAAATGCTTATCCCAAATCTATCAGTATCAATACGGATCAAGCGGCCAGTTCCGGTATTGAAATCAGGCTGACCTTGGATCAGGGAGAACCTGAGGGCGGACATAATTTTAGAATCGGCCCAGTGCAACGGTTTGCCGCGAGTGGAAATCGTTATCATGCTAGCAAATTTGATCTTAATAATGTATCGGATAAAACCTTGTATGGAGAATTGATGGCTAAAGCAACCACGGCAATCCGAAGGTTTTATGATGAAGGCATCGTGCCTTCTCAACTCATGGGCGTGACCAGTAACATGGATGTTTCTTCCTATCGGAAATCAGAGCATCGACTGGGGCAGGAGATTTATATGCTGTTGCAAAAGAAGCGAGCTTTGGAAAATTTACTCACCAATCTCAGGGCAAAGCAAAAGAATACGGTTGCCCTTACCGTGAAAGATTGCGATATTGATCTGACCTTATTGAAAAAAGAGGCCAGTCTTGCCAGAATTGACTTTGACCTCGCGACAAAAGAAGCAGATCGAGAAAAGATTAAGGTGAGAAAGGCCGAAGAGTCAGGCAAGCAAGCGCCTCCGGATAAAGTGCGCGAAACGACATTGGATATGCAACAAAAACGGCGGTTTTATGAGGTAGCATCCTTGAATATGAAGAATAAACAAGCAGATTGTTGGGAATTGCGCCTGCAAAGAGAAATTGAAGATGAAATCAATGCCGGAAGAAGTGCCAATGATGAAGTGATTAAAATCAAAAAGCTGGACATCAACGATATCCGGATGCAACAACGGCTGGAAAATGCACAACAGCTCCGGACACATCATAATGCACTGGCGATGGATTTGACGGGAAGGGACAGGCATGTACAATTGGCGTATACCCAAAAATATATTGCAGAGATCGAACAGGTGCGCTATTTTCAAGCGGACAATGATGTGAAGCGCTGGGAATATAAAGATCGCCAACAAAACAAATACGCTAGACAAATAGCGCAGGCCAAAAAGAAACGGGAAGGGCTACGGGAGATTGCATGGCAGGCGGATATGGGCTACCACGAACACATGTGGCATTTGAGGAAACGGCCGGATCTGGAAGAAAATGAATCGGAAGACATCTTCGAAGTGCAAACGGGTTTGTTGGCTTTGCATTCTTTTAAGCGTAAAAAACTAGAGGACGAGACGGAAACGATTGAGGACATTGCCGACAGTAACCAAGTGGCAGGAGTAGAGGTAGAAGAATTAACCGATACCCGGGGAAAGGTTAGGAAGATTAAATTAAAAGATGATTATTACGAAATTATTGAAGACCAGAATGGTCAGCGAAAGTATTTTAAAAATGGCAGTCCGATTACAAAACTGACTTATGCTTTTGAAACCAAAAGGCAATTTGGCAAGCTTTTAGAAAATGTAAAAACAGAAGAAGAGAAAAATGAGAAGATGAATTGGTTGAAGGATATTTTTAATTGACCAGGCCAGAAAAGCTTATCGTTTCTAAGATTGCTATGATCTATTGAAAATCAAACATTTGAATTGTTACATCATTTGAGAAATATTAATCAAAAAGTGGTCCGAAGTTAGATGGTGCCCATGTCAACTTTTTTCAGGACACTATAATTATTATTATAATAAACATTATGTTAAGTAGAAGCATTTTATGTCCTGTTTCATAAATTTACACGCCACAAGAAGCCCGCAGATTAAAACATCTTTTTCCCGAGAGCAATACCGATGCTAAAATCCTCTCTCATATTCTTAAAAGTTCTGTGCTCGTCGTCAATGGGGAAAACATCTGTTGTTCTAATCCAATCTACATTAAAACTAAATTTTAAGAAATATTTATGATAAACAATGCTTTTGCAAGCGATGTGAAGTTCCGGTTTATACCCCAGTTCCCAGAAATAAGCAACCCCTCCCCCGATTTCTAAAAATGTCCTTCTCTTTCCAACAACGAAATTTGTTCCTAATGGAATACTCGGATATGCCAGCCCTTTATAAAAATGCCCGCCCCAAATGGTTTTCAAACCGGCATAGGCATCTACATGGAAAAATTTAAAATTAAAAATACTCCGTTCATACTGGAAACCTGCAAGTCCATATGACAGGCCGGGCTTCGCTGATATATGGGCGTAGATATGGTTAGATTTTTGAGCAGTCAAGGTAAACGAATATACTATAGCCATGAATATGGCTATTACACGCAACAGTTTCATATTGTTATATGCAAAATAGTCAGGAAATATGGAAAAGGGATGTTAGAAGAAGGCGTAGTAAATACGCCGACAATTGATGCGGGATGATCTGCATCGGAAAGAATGCTCAATACGTCTTTCTCACGATGGACGTTTTACAAGATAAAAAATTTATTTAAAAAATAAAAAAATTGACGTGAATAAATTTAAATTCTTTTTATTGTAATGGATCAGCAGAAAGATTAACATCACCAATTTTTATGGCGACGAAGTTTATATCAAGCATGTTGTTGGAAAGATCGTTTATCTGCCATTGCTCAGGGAAAGCCTCATCTAAAGGAAAAAGCGTATCTATAAAGGTATAATCTTCAAGCACAAATCTCCAGGAAGTGTTGCTTTCAATCGTCGCTGTGATACCCAATATCAATTGTTGCAGCAACAGTAAGTCAAATGTAGTTATACTGTTGGAATTATTCGTATCTGCCGCAATAATTTTATAGGGAGAATCCAGGGTGTCAATGCCCAAAATATGCCTACGGATCATTACTAAGTCCAATGTGGTAATGCCATTGCTCCAAAGTGTGTTCTTACTCGGAGTAATGGTCACTTGATCGCCCAAATTTAAATTTTCATAAAGATATGCTCCATCTTCCTGGGCACTTACAGGGGTATTGTCATTGATTTTAATAGTAAGCGCTACCCCACTAACCTGTTCTCCATCCTCTGTGAGTAATGTGCCGCCAAGGCTAATACCTGCTTCCATATTAATGGAATCCAACGGATAAGATTGTATACTCCGACCGAAAGTTGCCGCAACCAATTCATTTTTGGCTTCATTCCAAACTAAATGATAGACCGCGACCAATGGCATATTTGTCCCAACACGTTCCCAACTCTGCCCCGCGTCTAAAGAGCCATAGACGCCTGCATCCGTAGCGACAAAAAGTTCCTGATCTCCTTTATTGGGGATGACCAACAAATCATTAATAGCCAGTTCCGGTAAATTGTTAGAAATAGCCGTCCATGTTGTCCCATTATCATCAGAACGATGAATCAAAGCCGTATTATCATTGTCCTTATATCCAGTATGGGTAACATAAACCTTTTCGGGAAAATCTGGGGATGCTCTTACAGCACTTACATAACGTTCTGGCAATCCTGCCGTGATGTTTTCCCAGGTGTTTGTCCCATCCAATGTTCTCCAAACATTCGCATCTGTTGTCCCAGCGTAAAGGATCAAGCTGTCTTGCATGGACTCATCCAAAGTCGTGATGGTATGAAAACTGGGACTGTTCACAATTGGATCTGTTAGCTGAGAACTGACAGCTTCCCAGTTTATGGAAGCTTCCGAATAAGTTCTATAAACCCTTGATGCTCCAGCATAAAGCAAATCAGCATTAAAGTGACTTATGAGATAAGGCATATCCCAATGTCGTTGATCTCCGCTTGGGATTCCTCCGTTGAAACCCGAGAAACTGCCTCCACCATTGGTTGTTCGCCAAATATTCCCACGTTGGGTTTCGACATAAAAAATATCGGGGTTCTCTGGATTAAAAACAGGCTTGAAGCCATCCAATCCGAAAATCATTTCCCAAGCATTTAGGCTATCTGCATTCCCGACCAATGTGCCATTATCTTGTGATCCGCCATAATAGAGGTCTGGGAAATTGGGGTTGTACCCCACCCGATAAAATTGCGTTGCAGGAATATCTTCAATGTCTGTCCAATCTCCGAAATCTTCCGTTTGGATATAGGCTCCGCCATCTGTTGCCAACAATTTATTTCCGGAATTGGTATAAATCATATCATGTACATCAGCATGTGGAACACCTGGACCAGTTGTTAATGCAGTATATGGAGCCCAAGAAACACCTCCATTAATAGATCGCCAGATTCGAACCCCGAGTAAATATATTTCATCGTCATTTTCTGGATCTAAGATCAGTCGCCCAAAATACCAACCCATCCCACCCAGTGGATTGGTGAAGCTATTATTCGTTTCTCCTAAAATTTGTGTTGTCCAATTTGCACCGCCGTCTTCCGTCTTATAAATTCCGTGCACTCTATGTTCGCTACTGATGTAGATCGCATAAATTTTATCGGGATTTGTTTTTGACATCGCCAAGTTTATCCGTCCAAGTGTGCCCGTTGGTAAGCCATTGGTAAGCTGTGTCCAATTATCCCCGCCGTTTGTAGTTTTAAAAATCTTGGCGTCCGTTCCAGTAGCGATAGATTCTTGATTATTACGAATCCGATTCCAGCCTGATGCATATATGATGTTAGGGTTTGTTGGATTGATATGGAAATCAATGATGCCCGCAGAATCACTTAGGAATAAAATTTGTGTCCAAGATTGGCCACCATCTGTTGATTTGTATAATCCTCTTTCATTATTTCT
>JAHDGC010000628.1 GCA_020627865.1 Saprospiraceae bacterium
AGCACATGCAACTTATTCTTTTGATCTGGAAAAAGATCTGCTTCTTAAAATCGAATTGCTTCAAACAGGTTCGGCAGCATATATGCTGCTCTTCAATATGCATCATATCATTTCTGATGGCTGGTCTATTGGAATTTTAATCAAAGAACTTTCTACTTTATATAAAGCTTGCAAAACATCGGTGCAACAACCTTTATCTACTTTAGCACCTTTAAGGATTCAGTATAAAGATTATGCGGCATGGCAAAATAGCTTGTTGGAATCAGAAGACTTAAATACTGCAAAACAATATTGGTTAGATAAATTGGCTCCTGTAAATAAAGGCTTGCCTTGTTTGGAATTGCCAACAGATTATCAACGGCCTCCGATCCAGACCTTCAAAGGGGCAATCATCACGAAGACCTTCAGTAAGACAATGTTAGAGGGTTTGAGAGCGCTAAGCCAAGAAGCAGGGGCAACGTTATTTATGACACTCACGGCATTAGTGAAATCATTGTTATTTCGTTATGCTGGCCAAAGAGATATTATCGTCGGTACGCTTGCCGCAGGAAGAAACCATGCTGATCTATACCACCAATTGGGTTTTTATGTCAATATTCTGGTTTTGCGGGATTACTTGAAAGAAGGAGTGGGCTTCAGGGATTTTCTAGCCCAAGTGAAGCAAACTTCTGTAGAGGCAATGGAACATGAATTGTATCCCTTCGATACATTGGTGGAGTCCTTGGAACTGACCCGAGATATGAGTCGTTCTCCGCTGTTTGATGTGCTGCTTGCTTTTCAGGAAGAGGATATGTCTGACTTTTCTTTAGGTGATGTAAATGCAAAGTTAGAAAATGTAGACTGGGGAGCCAGTAAGTATGATCTCAGCTTTGGGTTTACGCCGGGGGAACAAGGATTGATTGTAGATATAGAGTTCAATACGGACATCTACAAGGCAGAAAGAATTCATAGGATGTTTGACCACCTGCAATGCCTGATACAAAGTATACTAGAAGCACCAGACCAACCCCTCGATAGTTTGAACATGATGCTTTCGGCAGAAAAACAATTACTCCTCAAGTCGTTTGTAGACAACGATAGGGGCTATAATATCGAACAGTTGGTTACGCAAGTTATCGAAAAACAGGTTGCAAAAACACCGGATAAGATTGCCTTGATTTTTGAAGAGGAGGAATGGACTTATCGTGCCTTGAACGAACAAGCGAATCGACTTGCGCATTATCTTAAAGACAATTATAACATTAAAGGAGATGATATTATCGCCTTGCAATTGGAACGAAACGAATGGATGGCTATTGCGATGTTGGGGGTCATGAAGGCAGGCGGTGCATATTTGCCAATAGCCGTAGATGCGCCTGGAAAAAGGACTGCTTACATGCTCGAAGATAGTAACGCGCGTTTATTGTTGACCAATAAAGCCAACTCGGCTGCTGCCAAAACCTTCGGAGCTAGCTTACCTATTGTTTGGGTAGAGACTGCGCAATTAGATAATAGTAACAATGTAATCGCAGATGCAGACAGCCATCATCTGGCCTACGTGATTTATACCTCTGGATCGACGGGTAAACCCAAAGGAGTGATGCTTGAACATCGCAGCGTAGTGAATATGCTCTATGGGCAAATAGAGGATTTGGAGATAACCGAGGCCGATAAAACATTGGAATTTGCCCCATACACTTTTGATGCTTCTGTTCCTGAATTTTTCATGGGGATGTGTGCTGGGACAACGATGGTGCTTGCAGAACGAGCAACGCTACTATCACCTGAAAGTTTCCGAGAGTTGATGCAAAAACACCAGATCACTGTTGCAGATATACCGCCTTCTTATCTGACCGTTCTGGATGAAGCTGCTCTGAAAAATGTTCGTTTGCTGATCACCGCTGGAGAAGCCGCCATTGTGCAAGATGTGAAAAAATACAGTCATAAATTACAGTATGTGAATATTTATGGGCCGACAGAAACTTGCGTCGTGGTTTCTAGTTTCAAAGTGCCAGCTTCTGATTATGAAATCGGGAAAACTATCCCGATAGGCAAGCCCGTTCGGAATATGAAAATTTATGTGGTCGATGAACAACTCCAATTGGTCCCTGTTGGTATTCCCGGAGAAATAGTCGTCAGCGGAGTAGGGCTGGCCAGGGGTTACCTGAACAATGATGCCCTGACTAAAGAGCAGTTTGTCAAGGCGCCTTTCTTGAATGGGGAGCGAATTTATAGAACCGGAGATTTGGGCTGCTGGCGGGAAGATGGCAACTTGGAATTTCTTGGTCGTATAGATCATCAACTTAAAATCAGAGGACACCGAATTGAAACGGGCGAAATAGAAGATACCCTGATGCAACACGATGCTGTTGCTGCTGCTGTGGTGGTGGGCAAAAAGGTCAATGGTGTTAAAGATTTGGCCGCGTACCTGATTTTTTATAACAATTCAAATACGGTTGATGTTTCCGAACTGCGCCAGCATCTTGGAGAAAGCTTGCCAGATTATATGATACCGGCATATTTTGTACAATTAGAAAATTTTCCACTAACAAGCCACGATAAAGTAGATCGGAAAGCACTTCCAGCACCGGATGCTACAAATAGGGTGAAAGGAGCGGATTATGTTGCACCCGTTACGGAAAAAGAAAAATTATTGGTGCAAGTTTGGGAAGAAGTATTGCAATGGAAAGGTATCGGTACCCAACACAATTTTTTCCATATTGGAGGAGATTCTATCAAGGCACTTCAAATTTGTGGAAGACTTGGAGCAATGGGGTGGTCGTTGAAAACCAAAGCCCTTTTCAGTAATCCAGACATAGCCCGATTGGCCAAAGTCATCACGAGCAAAAAACAGCATTATCCACAAGAGCTTGTTACAGGAGCCGTTCCACTGACGGCCATACAGCATTGGTTCTTTGATTTTGTAAAAACAGATCAAGCCCACTTTAATCAATCTTTTGTCTTTAAGGCCAAAAAATGCATTGATGTTGCATTGCTGGAAAAAAGTTTGGAGGCCCTCATTGGTCACCATGATATACTTCGTGCAAATTATGTTGTAAAAGATAGCGAAATTATACAACAGGTGCCTAGAGATAAAAAAATCAATCTTGATGTCGTTGCTATCCAAGCAGAGGAAGACAGTTCTGCTCTTATTCGTGATTATGCAAGCAAGATTCAGCAACAATTTTATCTGGTGCAAGGTGGTCTTTTGAAAGCGGTTTTATTCCAGAAAGATTCGGGAGATGAATTATTAATGGTCATTCATCATCTGGTTGTTGATGGGGTTTCTTGGAGAATTCTGCTAGAAGATTTGATGACTGTTTACCAGCAATTAGAGGCTGGCCGTACGATGCAACTTCCACCCAAAACTGCACCTTTTGCATGGTGGGCAAAAGCTGTCCATAGTTATGCCAAGAGTGCTGATGCCCTTGCTCATTCTCCTTATTGGGAAAATCTGCTAGCGCAAAATGTGGATCGTGTCATTGTAGATCATCCCGAGCAGCCTAATACGGTTGGAGATTGCGATACCGTTGGTTTCAAGTTGAATCCTAAAAAAACAACAACGCTTTTGCAAGAATGCAGCCAAGCTTATCATACGGAAATCAATGATATTTTATTGTGTGCCTTGAGTCGGGCCTTGCATAACATCTTTGCTGGAAATGCTTACCAAATTATGCTGGAAGGTCACGGTCGGGAAGATTTATTTGATTTGGACGTCAGTAGAACCGTAGGGTGGTTTACGGCTGCCTTTCCTGTGTTGCTTGATTTTGACAAAGATATAGCATTACATTTACAAATGACCAAAGAGCATCTGCACCGTATTCCGAACAAGGGGGTTGATTACGGCATATTGCGTTATTTGGGAGATCAATCATTTGGGCACAAGGAACAAACCGATATAAGTTTCAATTATCTGGGTGATTTTTCTAATCAAAATGAGGCCGCATTGTTGCGCATCGTCAATAGGGATACGGGGTCGGATATTAGCCCACTAATGGATAGAGATGCAGAACTTGATGTTAGCTGCATTCTTAAGGAGGGAGAGTTACACACGTGGGTTACTTATAATCATAAAAGAATAGAAAAGGATAGAATGGATGATTTGATCCGGGCATTCGGGCATGAGTTATCCGTCATCATAACACATTGTAAGCAAGTTGAAAGAGCACAGCGTACACCAATAGATTTTACGGATTGCAGCTTAAGTTTGCAACAATATCGAACCTTCTTAGAAAGCAATCAAATTACTGCCGGAGAGATCGAAGACATATATGGTTTGTCTCCTTTGCAAGAAGGCATGCTATTTCATAAACTGATGAACCCGGAATCTCCAGCCTATTTTAATCAGGTGGAACTGCTTATTGAATCTGAACTTGATTTGGAGCATTTTAAAAACTGTTGGAAACAATTGCTTGAGGCAAACCCTGTATTGCGTAGCTCTTTTCATTGTGACGGCTTGCCTGCTCCATTACAAGTCGTGCATAAAAATGTGGAACCAGATTTTAATTTTACAGATTTAACGGACAAGCCCGAAAAGGAGCAAGATGAAATTATCCATGCATTTATCAAGACGGAACGGGAAAAAGGTTTTGACCTGCATGCGAAATCTTTAATCCGGTTGAACTTGTTTCAAACCAACAAAACTACCTACAGGTTTGTTGTTTGTGATCACCATATTATCATGGACGGTTGGAGTCAGGCTGTTTTGTTGCAAGATTTAAAACAGTTATATCGGAAACAAATCATTGAGCTTCAAGTAAGGCCTTTTTCTCCCTACATCACTTGGTTGAAACAAAAATCAGCCATTGAAAGTCAAAATTTCTGGAA
>JAHDGC010000629.1 GCA_020627865.1 Saprospiraceae bacterium
AGCCGTTAATAATATTTCATCTGAATTTGTCAAATAGGCTTGATTGACTTTGGTTTGAAATAATTTCGTTTGTGATTGATCTAGCGAGAATCCTATCTTCTGAACATCTTTTCTGAAATTAGGATGGTCAGGAAAAGCTACGGGTATTTTATCAACAGGCTGATCCAATAAGTTTTGCCAAAAAGGAATTTCCTCGGTCATTTTTTTTGAGCGGGCATACTCCCCGATTGCTCTAGACCAAAGGGCGAAAGAAGCCGTCTTAGATGGCAAGTCTACTTTTGCATTTTTTAGCCGTTGCTGATAACTGTATTCCAAATCCTGAATGAGTGGCCGCCACGATACCCCATCTACTACCAGATGATGAACTATAAGGAGAAGTTGGTCTTCTCCAGGAGTTCGTATGACGACAGCTTTTAACAATGGAGGCACGGCCAAATCAAAACTAGATTGGGCATCTGCTGCAATTTTGCGAATAGCCTCTTCGGGATTATGTTCTTCCCGTAAATCTTTTACTATAAAATCTGGTTCTACTTCTTTTTCAATCCATTGTTCCCATTGTCCATCTTTTAGCAAATAAGCAGCCCTAAGCATATCATGATGTTTAAGAACATCTCTTAAACTACTCTGGAGTACCTGGAGATTCAGTGGGGCCTTGCTCTTCCAAAAGGTAGCTTGGTTAAAATGATGAACATCCTTGGAGTGGTTTTCTAAAAACCATTTCTGGATGGCCGTAAGCGGAACCCGCCCTTCTTGTAGCCCCTGATCGTAATCTCTTTGTTTTTTCTTAACGAGCAGAGCCAGTTGTGCAATAGTAGGCTGTGCCAACAAGTCGCGGATAGATAAGCTTAATTCTTGCTTTGCCAGCCGTGCTGAAATCTGTATGGCTTTGATGGAATCGCCTCCGATATGGAAAAAATTATCATGGATACCAATTGGTTTTATCCCTAAAACTTCTTCCCAGATTGTGACCAGTATTTGTTCTTGCGAGTTTCGAGAACCTACATAAACGTCATCAGAAAGCAAGTTCGAAGTATCCGGTTGGGGAAGTTCCTTTCGGTTAACTTTTCCGCTTGATGTCAAAGGGAAAGCTTCCATGTGTATGAAAAATTGAGGCATCATGTATGCGGGTAATCCGGCAGCAAGCAGTTCTTTTAATTCAGCAAAGAGTTGCTCACGGGATTCCTTTTCTGTCTCATCGCCTGCAGTATTGGTCACAACATATGCTACCAATACCTTATCATCATTATGAGGCATACCTGCCACTACTACATCCTTAATGGCAGGATGTTGCAGAAGTGCCTGTTCAATTTCTCCGGCTTCAATCCGGAAACCCCTGATTTTTAATTGGTGGTCAATCCGGCCTAAAAATTCAATATTGCCATCCGAAAGCCAACGAGCCAGATCACCCGTTTTGTACCAGCGTTCGCCGGGTTTGGTTGGGTGCGGTATGAATTTTTCTGCTGTTAATTCCGGATTGTTCAGGTAACCCCGGGCCAAGCCGATTCCACTGATACAAAGTTCTCCCACTACACCTACCGGAACCAGATTCATCTGTTTATCAAAAATCGCCAATGTAATGTTATCAATTGGCTTGCCTATAGGTACGGTAGATTTCTTTTCTAACTCACGACAATCAAAATAACTGACATCAATACTCGCTTCTGTAGGGCCATATAAATTATGCAATGCCGTTTTTGGATTACCAATATGCCCAAAGAATTGCTGTACCTGCTGAACACCTAATGCTTCTCCGCTGGCAAAAACTTGGCGAAGACTTCTGGTTTCTTCCCCTATGGGAAACAGTTCTGCATAAGCTAAAAAAGCGGACAACATCGAAGGCACGAAATGCATGGTGGTGACCTGGTATTTTTCTATAGCTTCAATGATACGGGCCGGTTCCTTTTCTTCTCCCGGTTCTAGCAAGGCTACTGTAGCCCCTTGCAAAGACCACCAAAACAATTCCCACACGGAAACATCGAAAGTGTAAGGTGTCTTTTGTAAAATACAATCTTGTTTCCCAATAGGATAAGCCTTTTGCATCCAGTGGAGTCGGTTGACGATGCCTTGATGCTCAATCATTACTCCCTTGGGTTGCCCTGTAGAACCAGAGGTGTAAATGACATAGGCAAGGTTCTTAGGATTTATGGCTGTAGTTTGTTGGGGAATAATGATGTTTTTCGATTGTTGCTCCAGTGCTTCTATACTTACTACAGGCAAAATTGGAGTTAAAGACTCACTGGCAGGAAGTGTAGCTTCATCCGTCAACAATATTTTCGCATTGCTATCCCTGAGCATATACTCTGATCTGGCAATGGGCGTATCTGTTGCCATAGGTAAGTAAGCAGCACCTGCTTTTAGGATTCCGAAAACAGCAATAATCATCCATTCGCTCCGTTCCAGTTGGAGTGCAACCACATCATCTGCTACGAGATGGTAATGTGTTTTCAAATGATGACCAATCTTATTGGCCATTTCATTTTATTGCCTGTAAGTAATTTTTTGTTTTCCATATATTAAAGCAATGTGATCTTTTTTCTACCTGTTCTTCAAAAAGGTCAACAAGGGTTTTATCTGTAGGAAAGGCTGCTTTTGTATTGTTAAATGTTTCTAGCAATAATTGTTGCTCTGGTGCCGGAAGTATATTTAAGTGATCAATAGATTCCGCCGGATTAGTCAATGCACTTTCCATTAATGTTTCCAAGTGATTGATAAACCTTTCGATGGTATCCTTTTTGAAAAGGTCGGTGTTGTATTCTACATATAAGAGTAGTCCTTTATTCCGCTCGACAAAACTAAAGGTGATGTCAAATTTGCTGACAGCAACTTCCTTGACTTCTGGCTCAATTTCCAAACCCTCCAATTGCAAGTTAGCTTCTTCGTTATTTTGCAGAATTACCATGATATCAAAAACGGCGGATCTACTCATATCCCTAGGCAAATCTAATTCCTCTACCAGACGATCAAAAGGATAGGAGTCCCGGTCAAAAGCTTCGAGTGCAGTTTGTTTTACTTTGCTTAAAAAAGTTGTAAAACTATCTGTTGCTTCTATTTTATTTCTTAAAACTAGTGTGTTGAGGTAGTTGCCAATTTGATGTTGTAAGTCTGGATGGTTTCTGCCTGCTGTTGGTGTACCAACAATCAAATCGGATTGCCCGGTATACCGATAAAACAAGATATTAAGTAAAGTGGTAAGTGTCATAAATAACGTTACCCCTTGTGATTGGTTAAAAGTATGCAATTGTTCCAGCGTGGCAGCATTAAATATTCGTTTAACCGCACTACCATTAGCTGTTTTAATAGCCGGACGTAAATAATCTGTTGGAAGTTCGAGCCTAGGCAACTGACCATCCACCAGTTTTAATTGTTGTAACCAATAATTTCTCAAGGAGACGATCTCTCCTGATTCCAACAAATTATTTTGCCACGCAGCATAATCTTTATATTGAATCCTAAGACTCGGCAACAAGGAATATGGCTTTATAACATTTTGTTTACATGCGGCATATAAAACAGATAGCTCTTGGGTTAAAATACCGAGTGACCAGCCATCAGAAATAATATGGTGCATATTTATAAGAAGGATATGCTCTTCTGAATCAAGTTTCAGCAACTCAATTTTCAGTAGAGGGTCTTTAGCCAAATCAAAAGAATAAGTGGCATGCGTTCGGATATAGGCTTGTAAATCATCATGATTTGCCTCTTGATAATCTGTAATTTCTAACTCATATTTTTGACCGGGTCGAATGATTTGTTTCCCTTCGACAAAATTCGTTCGGAGAGATTCATGCCGTTCAAAAAGTAGATTAAAACTTTGCTCCAGTGCTTGATAATTTAAAGCTCCTTTTAGCCGTAAGGCAACTGGCATATTGAAAACAATTTCTTCCTCTTCTAATTGGTTCAAGACCCACAACCTACGCTGTGCATTCGACATTTCATAACGATTCTCCGTTTCTAATGCGACATGGGGAATGGTTTTCAACCAGCTATTGTCTTCTCTCTTTTGTTGGGAAATAAGCGAGGCCAGTTCAGATATTGTTGGATGTGAAAAAACTTCAGAAAGTTTAATTTTTACAGATAATTTTTCCTGAATATTAGAGAGCATTTTAACTGCCCGCAGACTATGTCCTCCAATGGAAAAAAAGTCATCTTGGACACCAATCTTGGTGCGGTGTAATATGGACTCCCAAATAGCTACTAGCATTTTTTCTGTAGAAGAGTTTGGTGCAACATAAGGTATACCAGTAGCAAGATTAGTGTTATTAGGTACAGGAAGTATTTTCCGATCAATTTTTCCACTGGTAGTCAATGGGAAGATATCCAGTGTTACAAAGTAAGAAGGAATCATATAATCGGGGAGATGCTCTTTCAAGAAATTGCGGAGTACTGCTGTTGGAAGCACCTTGTTTTCTTCCGTTACGAAATAAGCAATGAGTTCGTTTATGCCAGCCATCTTTTTCCCAACAACAGCACAGGCCGTAATAGATGGATGCATTGAGAGTACAGCTTCTATCTCTCCTATTTCTATACGATACCCCCTGACTTTAAGTTGGTGGTCAAATCTTCCTATAAATTCAATATTTCCTTCAGGTGTCCAATAAGCCCAGTCACCTGTCTTATACAATCTTTTTCCTCCTTTGAAAGGATGAGTGACAAATTTTTCGGCAGTCAATTCTTCATTAATGTAACCAAGTGCCAACTGTCGGCCACCGACATATATTTCTCCCGGAACACCTACCGGGTTGAGCTGCATTGCTTCATTGAAAATATAAATTTCCATATTATCAATCGGCTTGCCAATTAAAGCAG
>JAHDGC010000630.1 GCA_020627865.1 Saprospiraceae bacterium
ACCATGCTAAAAAAAGCCCTCCTTCTATTTTTATTAAGCTGCACAAGCTTTCTTGCAAACACCCAAGAACTCGGCCTCTTCACCATGAAACAAGCCGCAGAAATTAACCATATCAACCCAGCACTGTTTCCCAATAGTAAAATTGTCGTAGCCTTACCCTCTCCCTACTATAATTTTTATAACAATGCGGTAACTTTTGATGATGTCCTCATCGATCAAGGAGAAGGTAAGTATACCTTTGAACCGGATTTATTGTATGAAAAACTGTCGGATGAAAACAGTATATACACTGATTTTGAATTAAATACATTGGCGATTCAATTTCGACGAAAAAAGCTATCGCTAAGCATCAACCATGCTGTGAAATTCAGGGCAAGCTTGGATTATCCAAAAACACTGGTTGGTCTTATAGTCAATGGAAATGCAGCCTATATTGAAGAAACAGTGGAGTTTGCGCCCAAGTTAAATATGCAAAGCTATAATGTCATCGGCATCGGTGGTGCATACGATATTACGGACTATCTCACTGCTGGGGTACGGGTGAATTTTTTGTCCGGTCTTGGAGACATCACCACCCAAAATAGCCAAGCAAGTATTTATACTGACGATGATATTTACGAAATAGATTTGACAACGGATATGGTTTTTCAATCTGCTGCCTATCTGGATTATGATTCTACTTTTCAGTTCAATTCTAACGAATTTTTTAAAGGAAACTTTGCTACAAAAAACAGTGGCGTCGCTTTTGATTTTGGTGTAAACATCAAACCTTTTGATCGCTTACAAATCGCCTTGAGCTTGTTAGATGTCGGTGCCATCACGTGGAATAGTAATGTTAAAACTTATACGAGCCAAGAAGACCGTACCTTCGAGGCGGCAGAGATTGACCTGACTACAATTTGGAATGACGAAGGCGTGACCTTTGACAACCCGAATGAGAACCTTTCCTTCGATGAAGTTTTTCAATTTCAGGAATCGAATGAAACGTACAAGACCGTTTTGCCAAAAAAACTTTACGCTGGTGCGACCTACCAACTGGACAGCATGTTCCAGTTCAGTGCCATTTATCTAGCTGATATCGAAGACGGCAAAGCAAGATCATCTGTGGCGATTGGCGGACAGGCAAACCTCTTGCGATTTTTGAGTTTGGGTGCAACTTATGCCATTAGAAACAAAGAAAATAACCTTGGAGTAAACCTCTTGTTAACCTTCGGTCCAGTTCGCATTTTTGGCGCAACAGATAATGTCCTTTCTTTTGCCAAGCCCTTTGCCAGCAAAGCCGCTAATTTCAGGTTGGGTTTGAATCTTGCTTTTGGGAAGGTGCATTAGTCTTGATGCCCGTGTGACATAAATTTGTTTAAATAAAACATTCCTCAATCTATCTTACCAAAAAGAAATTGTAACTTACCGTTAAAACCAGTTAGATGATAGATGAAATAACAATTGAAAATTATAAATCCATACCAAAATTAAAGTTCAGTCTTGGTCGGTTAAATGTATTCATCGGAGCGAACGGTGCAGGAAAAAGTAACGTATTGGAGGCCATTGCATTTGGTGCGGCAGCATCGGGAAACAAACTGGGATCTGAGTTTTTAACGTCGAGAGGGATTCGGGTATCTGATCCAAGGCTGATGAAGTCTGCTTTCGAGTTTTCTGACGGTAAAAACAAACCTGTAAAAATAACTTTTCAGAGAGCAGGAGAGCAGATAGAATATGTCTTGGAAAACACGATGGGAAAATATGCAAAATGGGAGATGTCCAGTGGACAAGATTTTAAATTAACAGATTTGGTAGCGTTTCTTGAAGAAGAGGAAAAGAAAGCTGATACAGGGGGCAACTCAGAGATGGGCTTGCCACTGGTAAAAGGATTGTTGGCATTAATAAAGAAAGAAACCGATAAGAAAAATCTAAACCCAATTTTAAAGGTAAATCCTGCGGTAAGTGCACTTTTCAATAAAAGATTTCCAACGGATGAAATTGAAAACTTTATCATATATTCTCCTGAGAATAACAGGCTTCGAAAATTTGACGAAGAAACACAAATAGAACCATTGGGCATTTATGGAGAGGGCTTGTTCCGACTTTTGTTGAATATGGAACCTGATGAAATTTCTAAAATAAAACACCATCTTCAATTAATTGATTGGTTTGAAGATTTTAGTATTCCTAACAATACATTGTCAAATGAAATGAGAATCAATATCGTTGATCGGTTTATTAATCCGGATATTGATTTTTTCGACCATAAAAGTACAAATGAAGGCTTCTTGTTTTTGTTATTTTATGTTACGTTAATCATCAGCAAGTATACCCCTTCGTTTTTTGCCATTGATAATATAGATAATTCCCTGAATCCGAAATTATGCCGCCAAGTCATGGAGTCTATAAACACGCTTTCTCAAGAATTTGATAAGCAGGTCATGATAACGACGCATAATCCATCTGTTTTGGACGGATTGAATTTGGATGATCCAGATCAACGGCTATATGTTGTTTTTAGAAATGCTAAAGGGATGACGAGGTTGAAGAGAATTGACAACGAGAGTTTTGATACTGCTGGAAAAGTAAGGTTGTCGGAAGCTTTTATACGGGGGTATATCGGAGGGTTGAATAAATACTCAGTTTAAATTTGACACATGGTAACATTTGGATTGGTAACTGAAGGTATTACAGATCAAATCATTATCGAACATATCCTCACGGGATTCTATGATTCTGATGATGTTTTTATTAGTGAGTTACAACCAAGAAGAGATGAACAAAATGAGGATAAGGCAACTACGCACGGCAGCTGGGATAAGGTGTTTAAATATTGCAAATCAGAAGACTTTAGAGCAGCCCTCATGAGCACAAGAGATTTATTTGTGATCATCCATATTGATGCAGATGTATTTTATACGGATAATATCCCTCCGGCATACAGGATCGAAACAAAAGAGCTGGATGGTAGCGATATTTCATATGAAAGTTTATTGTCAAAGATTAAAAATAAGATTATAGCTGCAATAGGGAAGCAGTTTTACCATGATTATAAAGAACGGATTATTTTTGCAATTGCTGTAAATTCTATGGAATGCTGGCTGTTGCCCATATATTTCAATGACAATAAAAAGCGTAAAATGGTACAGTGCTTGCATACACTTAACCAAGCTTTAAAAAAGGAAGGATATACCATTCACGCCAAGGAACCCAAGTATTACCGAAGAGCGAGTAAACCATATCTCAAGAACAAATTCTTTATGCAAAAGTATAGAGAAAACCCCAGTTTGGAAACTTTTATCAATTCACTAAAAAGTGCTAATATCAATTTTGAGACAGAATGAAAATATTCTGAGAAAGATGGGGAGAAGCGGTGAAAAATTGCAGCACGTTTAAAATCAAAATGTATGAAAAATAATTACACTTTACTATTCTTGTGCTTTTTCCTACTATTCCAAGTAGACCTATCCGCACAATCCGCAGCTGAACTCTGCGATGGTTCCCGCTACATAGACGACATTTTTGATACTGTAACGAAAACAACAGTACAATATGGACAGAATATCAATATCAGTGGCCAAAATCAAGATTTTATGATGGATATTTACACCCCAGATGGAGATGACTCTGATGTGAAGCGACCTGTTATTGTGCTTGCACATGGTGGCAGTTTTATCTTTGGAGATCGAAGTTTTGAAGAAGGACATTGCCGTGAGTATGCCCGTAAAGGATTTGTTACAGCATCTATTGATTATAGGCTTTGGTCAATTTTGAACGGTATCCCAGATTCAACAGATATTCAAGAAATTGTCGTTATGGCGGTTTCTGATATGAAAGCGGCAGTGCGTTATTTCAGGGCAGATGCGGATGGAGATAACAATTATAATATCGATCCAAACCTGATTTTTGTTGGTGGCACTTCTGCCGGAGCGATTACGGCCACGCATACGGCTTACATGCAACCAGAAGATGAAAATGTGCCGACAACGATTACCGAGCTGATCGAAACGCATGGTGGGATAGAGGGGACAAGTGGTAACCCAGGTTATTCTTCGGCGGTCTCGGGGGTATTAAATCTTTCTGGCGGTTTATATAACCCGAACTGGATTACTGCGGATGAAGTACCAATGGTAAGTTACCACGGTGATGCTGATGGGACGGTGCCCTATGACTTTGGTATTGCTGCTGGGATCATGAGTATTCATGGGAGCTTGCACATGCACAATCGGATGGAAAGTTTGGGAATGAATCATTTCTTGCATACCGTTTCAGGTGGCGGTCATACGGATATCTATGAAGGTGGCGCAATGGATCAGGAGTGGCCAACTTTCCGGATGGAGAGTGCTGTATTCTTTGAGGAAATTATCTGTGCAGCGACATCCAATGAAGAACTTACGGAAACAAAAGCCGAGATGAAAATTTTCCCTAATCCAGCGAATGAAGAAGCCTTGATTACTTTAGAAGGTGTAAAAGATAGTTATGATGTTTTTGTTTTTGATCAATTGGGGCGGAGTGTGTTAAGCATTTCAGGGAATCAAAATGAACCGATTGTTTTAGAACGGAATAGTTTAGGTGGGGGTATGTTTTTTGTGCGTGTATTGTTGAATAGTGGAGAATCTATAACGGAGAAGTTGGTTTTTAATTAATGTTTTCCAGTAGAGACGCGATGCATCGCGTCTCTACTGGAAAATAAAAATATTATGTCACACAATACCTTTTTTTATCGCACAAACACCTTTTCAAAAACCGAAATATTCCCCCGATCATCTTGCACCTCCAGCCGGAAAACATGCTCGCCCGAGCCAGTCCGCTCATCAAAGCGAT
>JAHDGC010000631.1:0-2997 GCA_020627865.1 Saprospiraceae bacterium
ACAACTTTATCAAGTGTTTCAGAATTTGCTGGCGAATGCGCTAAAATTCAGGGGAGACGAAGCGCCTGTTATTACGATTCACCATGAAGAAAAAACAAACTTTCACCACTTTGAGGTTATCGACAATGGTATCGGTATTTCAGAAAATGCTGTGTCTAAAATTTTCATGATGTTCAAACGCTTGCACAATGAGACAGACTATGAAGGTACCGGAATTGGATTATCTATCTGTAAGAATATTGTTGAAAAACATAAAGGCAACATTTGGGTAAAGCCTAATCCGAAGGGCGGTTCTATTTTTTGTTTTACGATAAAGAAGGGGCTTTAGATGAGTTCGGAGAAAAAGGTCTGAATCAGGATTTTATCCAAGAACCAGCAAGTAAGGGAACCGGAAATAAATAAGATACCCGATAAGTCGCCGAGAATTTTGATATAGGCGAGGCATTTTTGAGGAGCATAGCAGCGCTACGCAACGAAAAAATAACGAAGTATATATTGAAATTATCAAGATTTGGTCGGGTAGGTTATTATCTTCCGATTCCCTAAATACAATGAAATGAATTTATATCCTTTGAGAGAGATGCTTTTTATAATAGTTCTGTTTTTTATAGCGGAATTGCTCACATTAAGTTCATTTTTTTAGCGTAAAAAAATCATAAACGCATCTGATTTTCAGATTTAGTGTGTTGTTATAACAATGCGAATGCATCTGGGTGTTGCCCTTAAATGCCCTGGGAATGTGATGCCTTTTCTGAACGGAAATATAGTCGCTATCGCGTAGCTGCAGATACTTGAAAGTGGCCATATAAGCTGGTTTGTGCCAGTGATATATCAATTTATTTAACCACTAAAACAGTATTATCATGTTAGAGATATTAGAAATGATCTTCCAGGTCTTGATAATCGTTATCGAAGATATCGTAGCTATCTAGATGACAAACTGGCTACTTGGTACAGTATACTTGGTAGTCAGTTTTTCATTTCTTTTATTTTTTCTTCAAGCCACCATTTGAAATAAATATTTGTAAAGCTATCTAATTCCTCCTTGAGTTGTTCCGAATTCTTATTCCCTCGAACTAACATTTTTACCATCCGACTGAAGTTTTTAACGCCAGTTTTAATCTCTTGGCTAAGGAGGTTTTTACTGTTAAAATAGGCATCGAAGCGAATACAATTATTCAGAATCAAGTCAGCATTCTTTTTTTCCTTTTCATAATAAGTAGAAATTAAAAACAAGTTTGTCCTAAGGTAAAGTATCGGATCATTTGTGCTGACTTGGCTGAGGTGTGGAATGACATCGTCAAATTCTTTTTTGGCAAATTTAATTTGTGCAAGAGCAAGTTCATAGGCATCAGTCCTAATTTCTGGCTGTAAATTCAAACTGTACTCTTCTGCAAATGCTATGGCCCATTTTATTTCTTTACTGTTGCATGCGACATCTATAATATTGTTGTACCTGGTTGCGGTAATGATTTTATGCTCAAGCACAAGCCCTTCCTCAAGTCCGAACTTATTCAACAGGAACATTTCTTCTACAAATTGATATGCTGATTGTCTGATTTTATAAGAACAAAAATTCAGTAAATAAGTATGGATGATGTTCTGGTCAGATGCGGTGAACACTTGCCGTGTGGAGCTGTCATAGAGGATATTTTTTAATTTTTGGAAATCATTTTCGTCCTTATTTTTGATCATGATGTATGCATGGAAGTAGGCTTGTATGAATATGTCCTCTTCAACCTTGAGTTCCTTGTACTTTTCCAAAATATCATCTATAAACAGTACTTCTGGTTCTTCGGTTAGTAAATTTCTTCTACTTTCTAGTTCACAGGCATATTGCAACTTTGTCCTAAGGAAAAAGTGATCAAGCTTTTTCATGGTATCCAAAATTGTACTGCTGTTTTTTCGGAACTTATTATTTTTACTGGAATAATATTGATGGTGTTGTAGGAGAAAGGGATACCAGAAGTCTACGATGTCTTGCTCCTTATTTTTCTTAATTGCTTTTTCAAAGTCCTTGATCTTGGATTCGTATACAGAGCCATACTCTAATTTTTGATAAGCTTGTAAGACAAGGAACTCCCTTATCGGTGTATTTTTTTTCAAATTTTCAAGAATCAAAAATTCATCCAAAGCATCAGACAATCGTGATAATATATTAGAGATATTTTTTCTGTCCTGTTTTTTTTGGAGGGGCTTTTTAAAGACGTCAAGATGTGCAGTTTCAAAGTTCCAATCCTCTTGCTTTGTCTGTTTGATGTAATTAAATAGGTGTAAGGGTTGATTATGGGTACTGTAACAGCCGTTCAGGAAACTGTCAAATCGTTTCAGTTCTGCTTTGCTGAGTCGTTGTATAAGGGTAACAAATTTTGGCTTTTTCATGAGGATTCTATTGGTAAATATGAGGAAATTTTAGAATGAATATTGAGCATTATTTACCGGTGGAATAAGGTTTTTTTATTATAAAGCGTTGATTTTTAGTTTTTTGTGTGATTATGCGTAAATGCAAGTTAGTATTTTTTTTTGAAGGAAGCTTTATTTTGGTGAGGAAAATGAGGAAATAAATTTTTTTTAATGAGGAAGGAAAGGCGGATATTGAGTGCTGTCATAGTGTTGCAGTAAACACGGAGGTTAATCCTGACAATACAAACTAATTTATATAAACTTATGGCGCTTACTAGAAAATTTTTATTAGACAAGTTTGAGGCTTACACGATTGAAAGTTATCACGATTTTTGTGAAAAACACGATATAGAGGCAAATTTAGAAAATTTTATGACTTACTTGATCGATCAGGGAATGATTTCCCATACGGAGATAAAACGAAATACGATAAGACGAGAGTTTGACGAGCTTTACCCCCAAAAAGAGCACCACAAAACCAAAACAGTCCTAACCCTTGCAGAACGTTTTAATGTTTCTGAACGAAGTGTTTGGAATATTTTGAAAGAGAAAGAGAATGAAGAACCATTGAAGAGTAACAAATAAATACAATGC
>JAHDGC010000631.1:3097-4797 GCA_020627865.1 Saprospiraceae bacterium
TTATAAGGCGTGCTTTAGTTTTTTTCCGGCAAGACATTTGGATTGCCGGAACTTTTTGGTTCTGTATTTATTTAATGGCTAATCACAGAATATATATCTTTTATAGCTCAAGGTACATTTCAGTATTGTTGAACCCAACTCTCTATTGGGAGAAACAAATATTGCTGATACCTTGGTGCTTTTCATTGAGCAGAGTAGATAACTCCAATATTAATAACTAGACTTGTTTGTCTTATGGGAAGACAGACAATAGAAACATTCATGCGTGTACATGAAGAATTACTGATTCACTTTTTCATAATCTTTTATTTTATAACTTTTAATTTTAGAACCAGTTTTTTGAGTATTCTGGACAGGCTTTTCTTTTAGAAAACTAGAAATATTTGAAAATGATTGAGCAAAACACCCGAACAAGCATTTTGTTGTTAATGCCTTTGCAAATAGAATATGATGCTATCAGGAAACACCTCCATGATGTCAAGGAAATATTCGTTGGTGGTATTCGATACGAAATGGGAACATATCAAGGAGGACATCAAAAATTTAGTATTGTGATCGTTCAAACTGGGGTAACCAATACCAAAATGGGTTTGGCAACAGAAAAAGCAATCCAATATTTTAAGCCCGCTACAATTTTTGTAGTGGGCATAGCCGGAGGGGTTAAGGATGTCGAGAAGGGAGATGTTGTCGTTGCTACGAAAGTATATGGTTATGAATCCGGAAAAGAAACCAGTGAAGGGTATGTTTCTCGTCCCGATGTGGTTAATTTTGATCAGGCCTTATTGTCGGTGGCCTTATCGGTTGCCTCGAAGTCAACTTGGAAAAGAAAGCTCTCTATTATAGGGAAATCCCCCAAGGTCGTTTTTGGTGCGATAGCCTCTGGTGATAAAGTAATTACCTCGAAGGCTTCTTCCGTCTATCAAAAAATAGATCGACATTTTAATGACACCCTCGCATTAGAAATGGAGGCCATTGGTTTCGGGAAAGCTGTTTTACCTCATCCCTATATCCGAGCGTTGGTTATTCGAAGCATCTCTGATTTGTTGGATAATAAAGATGTTGCGGATGATGCTGGCTTCCAGAAAATCGCTGCAGAACGTGCGGCAGCATTTTTGTTTGGTATCTTGGATGAACTGGAATTGGATAAAATAAAAATAGGAATGCCAGATAATAAAGCGTTTATAAAAGAAGTCCTGTATTGTATCTTACCGATTATAGAGTGGACAGATATTAATGGCATGGCCGATGAGGATGTTGCGCGAAATATTTTAAACCAGAAACTCAAGGCAATTGTCGCGGATGTTTATGAGGAACTATCCGGAGGAAATTACAGTGAAATCTCTGAAACGGAATTGAAGTATATCATCAAGAAATTATTGAGGAGGAGTGAACTGGTGAGGAATGAATTGCTGGAACTGATGATTAAAATTGGGGAGGGGAGAAAGTTACTCGATAATAATTTGAAATTTGTAAACAGCAAAAATATAATTGGGGATAGCCATGTCAAAAGAGATGGGGACTTCCGCTACGGGAGGATGGGGTAGTCGGAGGCATGAGATATATCTTGGGTTGCCTTTGTGAAATTATTGTTGTATGGGTTCTTTGAGCAGTTTATATGAGAAAAATTATCGTTTAAAAATTTAATTTACAAGCCAATCATGTGTATTTTGCTGTAAAAATGCAAAATCGATGAATAAACT
>JAHDGC010000632.1 GCA_020627865.1 Saprospiraceae bacterium
AAAGATACAATCTATCTGCCTCTTTTTTGTTTCCTATAAAAATAAACATTTAATTTGTACTTATTTACAAAAAATTTACCATGAAAAAAACAGGTTTTGCATCTCAATGTGTCCATCATTTCAAGGATAATGAAACGACCCGCCCACACCAATTGCCCATTTACGCCACCTCTTCTTTTGAATTTGAAACCATAAACGAAGGGATTGACATTTTTAGCGGGACTCGGCAGGGGCATACTTATGGTCGCTATGGCAACCCGACGATTGATGCTGTGGCCAAAAAGATAGCGGCTTTAGAAGGATATGATTTGGGTAAAGAAGTCGCTGGTTTGTTTGTTTCTTCTGGGATGGCGGCCATTTCGACCTTGTTGCTGGGTTTACTGGATGCAGGGGATAAACTATTGACTCAGGATAATCTTTATGGTGGTTCTACCGAGTTGTTGAATAAAGTTTTACAAAAAAAAGGTATTGAGGTGATTTATGCCAACTTCCAAGACTTGAACCTTGTAGAACAAATATTGGCCAAGGAGGAAAAAATTAAAGTGGTTTATATGGAAACTCCAGCCAACCCGACGATGGCTTGCATCGATTTAGAGGCCTTAGCCGGACTTGCCCGAAAGTACGATGCTGTGAGTGCCGTTGATAATACCTTTTGTACGCCTTATTTGCAGCAACCTTTGTTTTGGGGACTCGATTATGTCATCCATTCTACGACCAAATTTTTAAATGGTCATGGGAGTGGTATTTCTGGGGCTATTGTCAGTCCTCACTTTGAAGATATGAAGAAAAAGGTGTGGGCAACGATGAAGTTACTGGGCACTACAGGCAACCCCTTTGATGCTTGGTTGGTGAATAATGGTTTGAAAACGCTGGCCTTGCGGATGGAGCAACACAGTGTGAATGCTACTGCTGTTGCTCGTTTTCTGGAGAAACATCCTAAGGTAGCTAAGGTAAATTCTGTGGCATTGGAATCCCATCCCAATTATGCATTGGCACAAAAGCAAATGAAAGGGCCAGGTGGGATGATGAGTTTTGAGTTGAAGGACGGAATAGAAGCCGGTATTCGATTTATGAATAAAATTGAATTTTGCACCCTAGCTCCGACATTGGGTGATGTAGATACCTTGATATTACATCCCGCATCTATGTCTCATCGGGGCGTGGATAAGGCTATCCGGCAGAAAATTGGTATTACAGATGGTTTGGTCAGAATATCTGTGGGCATTGAAACGCCCGAGGATATTATCGGGGATATTGGGCAAGCTTTGGATGCGGTTTAGGATACAAGTAAAACCTGCCTGACTGCACCATGCAGGCAGGATTAAAAAGATCAAAAGTAAAAAGTTCGCACTTGTTAAGCAGCAGTTTATAACATTGACTTGCTCAACTTATTTTAGCGCTTTTTATCTGGATTTACTTCGTCCTCTTAGTCCTAACTCGATGACTTCCAAGTTTTTAATTTTACCGGCCTCCACATCAAAACGCAGCAAAGTTTTCATGCGGTGAAAACCGGATTCGCCACATGCTCCTGGGTTCATGTGCAGCAATTGGTGTTTGTGATCGGGTAAGACTTTGAGAATATGGGAATGTCCGCAGATGAATAATCCCGGCGGATTTTCCTTGAGGATTTTGCTTACCCGACGGTTATATCTTCCGGGATAGCCACCGATATGGGTTATGAATACATCCACCCCTTCGCAGTCGAACCTTAAATCTAGTGGTAGAATATTTCTAACGCTTCTGTCATCAATATTGCCATAAACGGCTTTCAGTGGCTTGAAGGCTGATAGTTTTTCGATGAGTTCTGCTTTGCCGACATCTCCTGCATGCCAGATTTCATCACAATCCTTGAAATGTTTAAAAATGGTTTCATCTAAGTGGCTATGGGTATCTGACATTAAGCCGATTTTTTTCATAATTTCTAACATTGTTAAACATTATACAAACCTGTAGAGACACCATGCATGGCGTCTCTACAGGTTTGATTCAAAATAAAAAATAAACTCCCGAAATGAATCGGAAGTTTATCTTAAAAAGTGTTTCATTTTAGAGGTAAATAACCCGATGGCTATTTACTGATTTTTCTGACTTTTCTTCGGTGGAAACCGTCAACATTACGGCACCACACAATTATTTCTTTTGTTCTAATCTTTTCAATTTCTTAGTCACTTTTTCTACCTCCACTCCTTGGGTTTTAATTTCAACCGTCTTTTTTTCCTGATCTGTTAGATTTTGCTTGATCTTTTCTTTGGCCTCCTGTATTTTACGTTTGTACTTCTCAATGTCATCTTCGTATCCTTCCTTATCTTTCACCAAACCCTCTTTCTCTTTATTCAATTTTTTCAACTTTGACTCTTCTTCTTTTAACTTTTCTTTTACAACAGAAATTCTGGTAGCCAGTGTAAATTCATCGAGCATTTCTTTAGCCGCAGCATAAGCATCCGGATGTGTATTAGATTTCACGTAAGCACCACCTAAATCATACCATACCACCAACTGGCAATCTGTACCTTTTTGGATAACTTTACTGTAAATATCAACCGTATTTGAGCTCATTGCTTCAATTTTAGCATTATCACTCAAGAATTCATCTGATTTTTTAGCCTTCTTAGTCTTTACATCGTATTTTTTCAGGAATTTAGTCCAAGATTTTTCAACATCCTTGGCTTCAACGTTGGGGATGTCAACCATAAAGGCATTCTTGTTACCTTGGCTCATAGGCACTTGATTCTCAACAATTTGCTGTGCAGAAACTACATTAGAGAGCAACACACAGATAACAAGCAAAAAGAGATTTTTCATAAAAAAATGTTTTAAATTTGGGTAATGAATAACCTTAGTCAAAACTGAATAAGGATCAAATTCGTTGCCCTGAGGAATATTAATAAAAAGTTAAAACAGCGGTTTTACGTTCTGTATTTGGCCAAGAGATCAGACGAATTACCTGTCCTTTTGTTCAAAAACACTGCCAGATCAAGTATTCCCTGATGGCACCAATCACATATTGATTATCTAAATATGGCCACAAAAGTATCTTTTTGCATGTAAAAACTGAAATTCTTATCTAAAAGTCTGCATTTTTTCTATTTATTATAATCACAAAACCATAACTTTGCTGTTTTGCTTATTCATTTAAACATCAGAGTATTTATATATGAACAAGGAAAATTCTGCACGCGCACCCCTAGCATCCCTAAAGGGAAGCTTTCGCGCAATTTTCCTTTATTATATTTCTATACTCAATAGAATAAAAATCACATCTTATGAGAAAAGTTTTGGTAGCTAACCGAGGAGAAATTGCCTTACGGGTCATGAAGACCCTAAAACAGATGGGTATTACGGCCGTTGCCGTTTATTCTGATGCAGATCGTTTTGCACCGCATGTCCGGTTTGCAGATGAAGCTTATCATTTGGGAGCCGCTCCCTCTAGCCAATCTTATCTCAAAGGAGAACGTATTATTGAAGTTGCCAAAAAACACGGTGTTGACGGTATTCATCCCGGCTATGGTTTTCTGAGTGAGAATGCTGAATTTGCAGAAGCCGTTACCAAGGCGGGGATCAAGTTTATCGGCCCGAGTCCGCATGCGATGATTTTGATGGGCAGTAAATTGGCGGCCAAAGATGCCGTTAAGGATTTTGATATTCCAATGGTACCGGGTATTGATCGAGCCATCACGGATGTGGATGAGGCGAAAAAGATTGCTGGAGAAATTGGGTATCCAATTTTGATTAAGGCTTCCGCAGGTGGCGGTGGCAAGGGTATGCGGATCGTTGAAAAAGCAGAAGAGTTAGCTGACCAGATGGAACGAGCGATTAGTGAGGCCGTTTCTTCTTTTGGAGACGGAGCTGTTTTTATTGAAAAATATATTGCTTCGCCAAGGCATATTGAGATACAGGTGCTTGCCGATAGTTATGGCAATACGATTCATTTGCAGGAGCGGGAATGCAGTGTGCAACGTCGGCATCAAAAAGTAGTTGAGGAAGCTCCTTCTTCCGTGCTGACGCCAGAGATTAGGGCTAAGATGGGACAAGATGCGATCAAGGTGGCTAAGGCGTGCAAGTATGAAGGGGCTGGCACCGTAGAATTCTTGTTGGATGAAAATCTAAATTACTACTTTTTGGAGATGAATACCCGCCTTCAGGTGGAGCATCCGGTAACGGAAATGATTACTGGGGTTGATTTGGTGGAGCAGCAGATTTTGGTAGCAAGGGGGGAAAAGCTGACACTTCAGCAAGAGGATATTCCGATTAATGGGCATGCTTTGGAATTGCGGATTTATGCAGAAGATCCGAAGAATAATTTCTTACCGAGTATTGGTACGTTGGAAAAATATGTTTTGCCAAAGGGTAATAATGTTCGTGTGGATGGCGGTTTTGAAGAAGGGATGGAGATTCCGATTTATTATGATCCCATGATTGCCAAGTTGGTGGTTTGGGGTAAAGACCGAAAAGATGCTTTGCAGCATATGTTAAAGGCCGTTGAGGATTATCAGATTGAAGGCATTTCTACTACGTTGGATTTTGGAAAGTTTGTTTTTCAACATGATGCTTTCATTTCTGGTAATTTTGATACACATTTTGTAAAAAAATATTTCCGGCCTAATGAAACTAATGGACTTGTGGAGGAAGAGGCTAAGGTTGCGGCTTTGCTTTCGTTGAAGTTGTTTGGGAAGTATAAGAAGGCGTTGAAGGTTGTGGATGCTGGGGAGTCGAATTGGCGGGAGCGGCGATAATAGTATACCGCAAGCGGTGTAAAAAAGTGATTAGTTGTTGGTGATTAGTACGCACTTT
>JAHDGC010000633.1 GCA_020627865.1 Saprospiraceae bacterium
AGAAAAAAATAAGGTAGATGTAGATATAATAGTGTACAGTATCTTTTCGTCAGGTAATGTATTATTAGAATATATTAAAGAAAATGTAAAAATCATGGCTATCACTATTAAAATAAATAGGACACTAAATAATAAACTTTTCCATTTGGAGCGTTCAATTTCCTTATCCAATTCATCGACTTTAGCAGAGACATCTGCGGCAAGCTGAATAAGCTTTTCCAACTCTTCTTTTTTCCTTTCGTTCTTCTCTTCCGCAATCGTTAATGATCTTGACATAATTCAATTATTGATTTGAGAGTTCGGAAATTTGGTGAATCAAGTGTTTAAATAAAGCCCTTTTGTTATCTGTACCACCAATATTTGTCTGTACTACTTTACCATTCCACTCAAAATTAGTTTCCCAAGAACAGATAGGGAGTGCAATACAAGCCATATTTTGTTTTCCTACCATTCTGATTGTTTCCTGTGCAATTTGAGCAAAGTCACTGCCCAATTCAGGATGATAATACTTTTGTGCCTTATCAATATCATTATAATATAGATCGACTTTATTAGCGGCAATCAACAACCATTTGGGGCCTTTCCCAGTAGAATGGGCTTCTTCAATTTTCTTACAAACATCCCTGAAATCTTTTCCTGTGTTTATAAGCAGAATAAGGAACCTTAATAAAAGACGGAATTACATCACTCCAATTATCCAATGCCATAAGTGTTCGTTTGTCAATTTACTAAAATACAGAATTCTCCCCTAAACCTCAATTAAAATTAATAAAAAGTTCCGGATCAACCGGCTTGCCGTCATTCCAAAGCTCAAAATGGAGATGAGGGCCACTAGACAAGGTACCTGTATTGCCAATTAAGGCAACAGCCTCGCCCGCCTGCACATAATCCCCAACCTTTTTCAGTAGAGCCGAATTGTGTTTGTAAAAAGAAAGGATATTGTTGCTATGCTGGATACCGATGGTCTTGCCGGTCTCCAAGGTCCAATCAGAAGTGATGACGTAGCCACTTAAGGCAGCCTTAATCGGCGTGTTTTTCGGTGCCATGACATCCACACCATAATGCTTGTCCTCTGCCTTAAAACTGGCGCTGATTTCCCCATTAACTGGGGGAAAGAAATAAATCTGTTCCAAGGGCTTTTCTGCTTCCTCTGGATTATCCGCTTTGAGCAACTTGTTTTGTGCAATCTGTTCATTCAGTTCAATTTCCTTACGCAACAGCTCATCTTCCTCGATTCTTTGGATATTGAGCAAACTTTCCGGCATTTCCTCCGTTTCTTCTATTTCTTCCTCGCCTTCATAAGTATCCCCGACAAGCATTTTCTTTACGCTTTGGGTGTAAGTATACTGTGCTTGCAGTTCCTCTTCCAAGGAAACATATTTATCATACAATTCCGACAATTCCTTATGCTGGGAAATATCCCCATAACCGGGGATGTATCTTTTTATCGGGGTGAAAATGATGATGGAGATGACCACTAAGGCAACCAGCAAAACAATGGAGCAGAGCATAATATAAACGTTCAACAAGCTGAGCTTGTAAGAACCCACCTCCTCAAAAGTCTCATTATTCATCACCACAAGCCGATAAGTATCCTTAAGTTTCTCTCGGAATCGGCCAAATCGTTTATTTTCGGCTGCCATTATTCAATTTTTGTTAAAATTAAAATAAATTTGTGCGTTATTTAGTTAAATAACTGATTCAGTTCATACAAAGATACGTTAACTGAAGTACCTTAGGAATGAAACAATTCAAGAATATCCATAGTATAGAAGTTAACGCTTTCCTTTTTCGTCTCGTTTTTTTATAAAAAATAAATGTATCATTTGCTTTGAAAAAGACATTACACATTATAGTTCTCGCTGCCTTCACTTTCCTGCTGGCTGCTTGTACCACCCAAAAAAAGAAGGAAGATCTCTCCCGCCTAGGGAAAGCTTACCACAATATGACCTCTAAATACAATGGTTATTTCAATGCAAATGTACTATTAACGGAGAGTATTGCCAAACTAAATGAACAACACGTTGACAACTACAACAAAACACTCGATGTTTTCAAGTATGTTGCGGCGGATAATCCGAAGGCTGTTGCCGATGATCTGGATCTAGCAATAGAGAAGGTTTCTGTGGTGGCATCCTTACACCGGGGCAGTGATTGGATGGATGATTGTTACCTGCTTTTGGCCAAGGCGCAGTATGTGAAACAAGATTACGAAAGTGCCGAGGAATCCTTGCTTTTCATGATGGAAGAGTATAGCCCAGAGGCAATGGCCTCCAAGGAAAGGGATAGGGCAAAACGGAAGAAGAAGGGAAAGAGCAGTGCGAGCAAGTCCAAGAAGCAAAAGAATAAAGAGATTAAGAAAAAGAAGAAAAAGAAAAAAAAGAAGAAGCGAAAAAAGAAAAAGAAGAAAAAATCTTCTAAAAAGAAAAAAAGCAGTAGTTCCAAAAAGAAATCCTCTACTAAGAAGGATTCCGCCAAAGAGAAAGATAAAGTTGAGGCACCGCCAAAACCGGAACCAACATCTGTATCCTCCCCTAAAGAGCCTTCTAACTACTTCCTGAAACATCGACCTGCTTATAAGGAGGCACAATTGTGGCTTGCCCGCGTTTGGATCGAAAGAGACGAATCAGATCAGGCAGAGGTGATTCTTGCTCAACTCGAAAAAGACCCCACCATCTCCAAAGATGTAAGAAGGGATATCCCCCCAGTGAAAGCCTATTTACATATTAAAAATAAGGATTACGCTGAGGCTATTCCGCCGTTGGAAGAGGCTATCGAACGTTCTAACAAGAGGGGAGATAAGGCCAGATATGCCTACATTATTGGCCAGCTTCACCAACAGCAAAATCAAGGAGATAGGGCTTATGCGAGCTTCAAGAAAGTCTTGAAATATAAGCCGGAATATGTCATGGAATTCAGTGCAAGGCTCAAAATGGCTCAAAATGCATGGGTGAATGGTAAAGCCTCGGCAGAGGAGGCCAAGCGGACATTGCATAAAATGCTGAAAGATTCCAAAAATGAGGATTATAAAGATCAGATTTACTTTGCATTGGCGGATATTGCCCTGAAAAATGATGAGAAAAAAGAAGCTATCGAAAATTTGGAGCTTTCCCTAAAATATTCAAAAAGCAATAGGTCACAGAAGGCCGAATCTTATCTGCTATTGGCTCAGTTGTATTTTGATGATGAACGCTATGTCAATGCTAAAAATTATTATGATAGCACGCTCCAAGTTTTGAATAATACGGACGAACGTTATGATGAGGTGCAACGCTATAGCACGAGCCTCAAGGAAATTGCCGAAAATATCACCCTCATCGCCTTGCAAGATAGCCTTTTGGCCATTAATGACATGAGTGATCGGGATAAAAGGGCCTTAGCGAAGAAGATTAGTGAAGAAATGAAAGCCCAAAACAAACAAATTGTTACCCTCGGTGGCCCTAAAAAGCCAACGAGTCGTCCCCTTCTTTCTGGCGGGAAGAGTTCTTTTTTCGCTTATGATCCAAGAATTTTAAATAAAGGGAAACAAGAATTCCAACGGAAATTTGGTAATCGGAAATTGCAGGACAACTGGAGAAGATCCCAGAACCAGACGATAAGCGATTTGAATGATGAAAACTTCGCATCATACGAGGAAGAATCGGGCTTATCTGATGAAGAGATGGCCAAGATTTTCATGGATGTACCTACAACCCCAGAAGCGATTGCAGCAGCCAATAAAAAAATTGAGGATGCCCTTTATGCATTGGGTGGCTTATATCGAGATAAACTCCAAAGGGAAGATAAGGCTATTGAAGCATTGGAAGACGAATTATTGACACGCTATCCGGATACGGAGCATCAGTTGGATAGTTGGTATTTCCTCTATCTAGCACATGATAAGTTGGGGAATAAGCCGCAGGCAAAAGCTTATTATGATAAAATTGTAGGGAAATATCCAGAGTCCAAGTATGCTAGGGCGTTGCAAGATCCTAATTTTTTACTTTCTTCTAACGAGGCATTGGAGAAGCTAAATAAATTTTATGACCAGACTTATCTCTTGTTCGATCAAGGGAAATATAAAACGGTGGTGGACAGGCTCCAGAAATCGGAAAAGGACTTCGGGGTAGGGCATGTGTTGCAGCCCAAGTTTGCTTTGTTGAATGCCATGTGTACGGGGAACCTGAAAGGCAAAGATGACTATATCGTGGCCTTGAAAGATGTTATTGCCAACCATCCGGATACACAGGAAGAAACTCGGGCTAGGGAAATCATCCGTATCCTAGGTGGAAAAATTGATAAAGGTATCGGGACGGATGATAAGGATAAAGATGGGATCAAGAAAGAGAATGACAGTATTTTCCAATTGCAAGATGATAAGGTACATTATATCATTGTGGTTTTGGATGGAGAATCTATGAGTCTGAATGATGCTAAAATTGCCGTTTCGGATTATAACCGGCAATACCATAAACTGGATCGGTTGAAAATTTCCAATATCTATCTGGGAGCGGATACGAATACACCGATTTTGGTGATCCGTCGTTTTAAGAAAAAAGACAAGGCGATGGATTATTATGATGGTGTTATGAAAAATACGAAAGATTTCATGGGTACCAATAAAGCCAAGTTTGAAATTTTCGCGGTTAATCAATATAACTACAGGCAAATTTTGAAATCGAAATCTGCTGAGGCCTACCGGACTTTTTTCAAAGATAACTATCTGGAATAATGACCTCCTGACGATTAAAATATAATTTCATACCTTTACAAATCCCTGATGCACCTAAACTGTACG
>JAHDGC010000634.1 GCA_020627865.1 Saprospiraceae bacterium
AAAAGAAGTGTGAAAGAAAATTTTGCACTCGCATACCCTGTACCCTAGAAGGGTTGCTTTCCCACAATTTCCCTACCCCTTAAAATCTCATATGAAACATTCATCAAAACTCATAACGTAAACCTAATTGGAGTTGCCAACGGCTTAATAAGCCAAAGTCATTGTTAAACGTTGTAACTTGCTCTGTGGCAAAACTGTAGGTAGGCACACCCGCAGCATCTACCGTAACCCCGATAGGCTGCGCCAATCCGGTTTGGGAAGCGAATTGTCGGACACCCCAGCTAGAATTGATGAGATTACCTATATTAAGAATATCTATGCTGAGTTGCAATTTATTATCCTCACTCACCATCACATCTTGCAAAACCCGCAGATCAAAATGATTATACCAAGGAGACAGCACCCCATACTTCTCCGCAAAGGCTCCCCGACGGGCAGAAAGATAACCATCTTGAGCGATATATGCTTTCAGTCCCGTCTGTTGTGCGAGTTGGGCTTCGGCATCGCCAGCAAAATTCATCCCATCAATTTCCGCATCCGTCGGGATATAAATCAGATCATTCAAGCCGGAACCATCATTATTAATATCACCGCTATACGTGTAGCTGTATCGACCACCCTCTACAAATTCGAAGAATAAACTCACTGTTGTAGACAGTTTATCGTTGGCGTAAGCAAAACGTTTGGAACCAACCCCCAGAATCCGGTGGCGGCTACCATATAGAGAAGGGGCAAGTTCCGGGCTATTCGTATGTTGAATGTTAGCTGGATTCCGATCATATGCATCCGAGGAAATTTCCGAATCTATGGAGGCGGCATCCTTCGCTGTTAAAAAATTATATCCTAGCTTCACGTAAGTATCATTCCATGATCTTTCTACCGAAAAAGAAGCATTAAAGCTGCTACCTGTAGCCGTGTTGGTAAAGACATAGGCATTTCTCGTCTCCCCACCGTAAACTGTTTTATCACTATCCAGATAAATTGGCCGGGTACCGACACCGTCTAGCTTTCCGGTCGGTAACTTTAAACCATAATTCCGAACCATATGTGCCTGTAAGTCTTTGGTATATAAAAGGTCTACCGTACCGACCCAACCCGCTCCTATTTTATGATCATATCCCAAACTCGTCCGCCATACCTGGGGAAACTTAAAACTCGGGTCTGTCATGTTATAAAAAAAGATGCCCGGGTTCGCCACCTGATTCCCGATCCATACAAAAGGAAACCTACCGGAAAATAAACCTGTTCCGCCACGTAACTGCATAGAACGGTCTCCTTTTATATCATAATTAAAACCAAACCTCGGATTAATCAACAATTGATTGGCCGGAAACTCTGTCTGGTCGAATATCACTTCATTCCCCGATTCGTCATAAAAAACAGCATCCGGCGCAAACGTACCGGGGGGCAGTCGATCAATATTTTCCTGCATCTTCTCCGGCGTATTAAAATAAAGTGGATAATCCAGACGCAAGCCCAAAGTGAGGTTTAATTGGCTATTCACCGCAAACTCATCTTGACCATAAACAGATAACTGGCCAAGGTTGGTTTCTGCTAAAGCCCAACTATCGTTTGCATTATTGGTATCATAAGCATTTTGTGCCCCTACTACTGCTGCTGCAAACCCCGCTGAATTGAGAGAGTCCCTCGCTCCCTCTATTGGTATATCACCAGAGAAAAGCCCACCATAAGTAGCAAGGTTAAAAGAATTATTAAAATCGAACCTTTCTAGAGCAGCTCCCACCGTAAAGGTATGCTTCCCAGCATAAATGTTGAAGTTGTTATTGATTTGAAAAACATTTTGATCCAGTACGTTGTGAATGGAGAAAGGTTCATGCCCGGCCGCAATATACCTGATACCATCCTTAGCAAAATTCAACACCGGAAATGGAGTCGATTTTGGGTCACGATGATCTCGGAAAGCCGTAAAACCGACCTGAAGCTTATTGGCAAATTTATTTTTGAAAAAAGATTTTAATTCTACGATTCCAGAATGGATTTTATTATTGATCCGGTATCCGGTATTTTCAAATTGTAAGGTCAGGAAATCTGGGCCTCTCCGGCCAAATGCGGACGGGTGAGCAGGTTTGTCCTTGAAAGCATTCAGGAAGTTATAAGTTGCCGTAAGCTTATGGGCTTTACTAATATTAAAATCAAATTTTACGATTCCTTTGTAATTATCCGAATCGTGCTTGAAATCCTGAAGTGCCCCTGTATCATAACCGAATGTTTCCATCAATAAATCCGAAACCAATTGCATATCCTCCAGCTTCACCCTAGAGACATTGGCTCCCTCTGCCCCACTATCCGGCACGTAGGTAGAACCCAAATCGGAGCGGTCTTCCAATTCAAAATTCACGAAAAAGAAAGCCTTATCCTTAATAATTGGCCCACCCAGACTAAAACCGGTTTGCAACTGTCGAAAATCTCCCTTTATCAAATCGGTATCATCCACTTTTGTTCCGATCATATCCTTACTGCGATAGTATCCGAAAAGAGAACCGTGAAATTTATTGGTACCCGATTTTGTAACGGCATTCACGGCCGCCCCCGTAAACCCGGATTGGGTCACGTCAAAAGGAGCGATGGCTACACTGATTTGATCTATGGCATCTAAGGAAATAGGTTGCGCATCGGTTTGCCCTCCTGGTGTTGCAGCATCCAATCCAAAAGGATTGTTAAAAATGGTACCATCAAGGGAATAATTGTTAAACTGATCATTTCGTCCGGCAAAAGAACCGCCTTCCGTAGACATCGTGTTCAGGCGGGTATAGTCTGCTGCGGAACGGCTGATGGTTGGTAACTTATCCATCAGGTTTCGGTCTACCGAAGTGGCAGGACCGGTTCTGTCTCCATTCAAAACAGGATCTCTTTCTACTGTAACGACAACAGTTTCTGTCGTGATGCCGGATTCTTTCATCACAAAATTCACCCGAAATTTTTGCCCGAGGGTGAGGAAAACATCTTCTTGCTTTTCGGCATCATATCCGACATAGCTGGCTTCGATAAGGTAAGGCCCTCCAATCCGCATGTTCGGTAAGGTGAACTGGCCATTTTCTTGGGTCACGACACCATACACCGTTCCGGAGGGCACATGCCTTGCCGTAACAGTTGCTCCGAGCAGCAATTCTCCCCCTTCATCAGAAACTATTCCGGATATTGCGGCTGTTGTAACTTGTGCTGTCAGCCCCACACTCAAAAACATCATCAGAAAAAAGGTCATGTAGATTTTTAATCTTCTCATCATTTTTATTTTGGTTATTAAATAGGTAGTTTATACCATTAGAAGTAATTGCAATGTTTAGTATTCTTAAATAATGAAGCAGCGGATATGTCGTATTTATATACTCTGGGCTATGAAATGAAATGTATGGAATAAAAATAGTAAAACTTTTGCAAGGTAGGGATATAAGGGTAAAAATAATTGAAGGATATGGTTTAAAGTATATTCTATCCAATCAAATATCTTGAAATCAAACAACAAAATAATTTGACTTTAAAAGTAATTTGTTTTAGATTTGTATCGTCCAATTTCGCACAAACAAACAGTACTTTCCCTGTAAGTTCCTACTAGGGATGAGTGTACAATATTTCTAATCAACACATTTTATATACATTACTGTTGCAAAAACATTGAGTAACAACAGTATGTATACACCTATTGATGTTTGCTTGAGAGTCAAGCATTAATAACAATATCCGCATAATATCTGAACTCTATTTCGGATAGGGATTGCCATGCCCACTATGCATTGCAGAAAGGGGTAATCACTCTTTCAAAAAATTAAACATACATGGAAAAAAAAGATGCTTCCAAAGCTAAAAAAGATGACAAAAAAGAGCGAAATTTCTATGATAGAATTTTCAAGGAGAATGCCAAATACTTGTTCATTCCATTAATAAAGCAGGAGCTGGGCATAACCATTGAAACCTATACAGTTCTACCTGAAAAAATAACAAAAACAGTGGAACGGGAAATGGATTTTTTATACCTCATCAATGAAAAATCAAAGGATAAGTTCATTCTGCACCTTGAGTTTCAATCCAAGAATGACAAAGAGATGCCTTATAGAATGGCACGCTATCATGGATTGGCTTTTGCCAAACATAAAATACCGATAAAGCATGTTGTCATCCATTTGGGCAGTGATAAACCGAGCATGAGAAACAAGTTATCTCCCAAAGAAATATTTAGAGGATTTGACATTATCAATATTCATAGCATAGATGCAGAGAAACTACTCGAATCTCAGGTACCGGAAATCATTATAATGGCCTTGCTTGCAGCATACCCTCAAAGAGAAACGGAAGTAGTGCTACGCTATATCGTTCGGAAACTAAAAATAGTTTGTAAATCGGAAAAAGATTTGGATAGATACCTCACGCAGTTGCTATTTTTCAGCAGATTACGTAATTTAGAAGATGAAACCACTAAAATAGTACAAAATATGCCAATTAGATATGATATCAGTAAGGATGCGCTTTACCTTCGAGGAATAAGGGAGGAAAAAGAAAGAGCAAGCAAGAAAATGGAAGAAGAAATGGCGAGATTAGCCAAGGAAAAGGAAGAGGAAATGGAAAAAGAAATCGCGAGGTTAGTCAAGGAAAATGAAGAAGAAAAGGAAGAGGACAAAAAGCAGCTTTTCACAAAAATGCTTCAAATTTCAAGCATAAATGAAATAGCGAAACAGTTTAATATTTCTGTTGAGTATCTGGAAGCATTGAAGGAGAAATAAAAAACCTTCTTTCTCTAGATCGTAAAAAAGC
>JAHDGC010000635.1 GCA_020627865.1 Saprospiraceae bacterium
TTTAGCGGTAGCTTTGTTTAATTCTGAAATTGGTCTTTTTTTATGCAACAAAGCCGTTTTAAATTACAGATTATAATTTTTCTTTTTGGATATTTTTCAGGGCTTTTCGCACAAGATTACTCGTATAATCTTGAGGTGTTAAATGTAGAGGATGGCTTGCCGTCAAGACGGGTAGCACATATCTTGAAAGACGATGACGGCTATATGTGGTTAAGTACTCTTGGGGTAATTTATAAATATGATGGACAGTACTTTGATCCAGTAGATAGGCATTTATTGCCACTATCACTGACTTCTATCCCTTATATAACCATTGATGGTGATAATAATCTATGGTATTTAAATAGTGATGGGGCAAATCCTATCACTAAAGCTGGAGTTGTTTGTGCGGATAGGAAAGCGGTAGTGGATTTTGCTACCTTTTCGGGAGGAATTTTTACCTCTGCCGATGTAGTCAGGATAATTCAATCTCAGGTAGTAAAATCGGATATTTTTATCATTACTCGTGATAAAAAAGTCTACAAATACAATAAATCTTTTGAGGAAATATACCAATTTGATTTGTCTTTTTATTACGAACCAACTATATCTATAGAACACGCGCCAAATGGAGGGTATCTAATAGGCCTGAGTAAGACTTTTTTTAGAGTAAAAAACAAGGTGAAGGTTGCGGAGTATTTTCCTGCTAAGGAAGACCCTAGATTCAAGGTCTATAAAGACGAAATCTCCTCCCTACCTAAACCTGTTATACATGTTCAGGGCAATCGGGTGCTGTTAAATAGATACTATGATAAAGACATTACCTGTGAAGAATTGGTAAATGGCCAGTTAGTGCCGTTTAGGGTTGGGGATAAGGAGTTGTATGATGCTGTTTCTATGGTATCTTTAGGAAAAGATTATATCTGTTACATAAAGAAAGGAGCGCTGTGTATGCTCAACTTTGAGGGAGACACCTTACTATATAAGAGTGGGTTCCCAATGCCTTTTCATGATTTTAGCACGCCTTATATTGATGAGCAAAATCTTATCTGGATTCCCTCCGTGAATGGGTTATATAAAATTAATGCCAGCAAAAATGTCTTTGAGGTATTACAAGCTGGAAGCAGTATACGGGGGATTTACCGTAAGGATAATCAATTGTACATCGGGAATTATACCGAAAATGTAATAGTGGACTTATTGACCGGAGCGAAAGAAATGTTCCCTTGTGATATAGGGCCAGTAACTTATTTTGAAGAAGATGCCAACCATAATTTGTGGATGACCGCAGAAGGCCGTAGCATATTGAAATATGATGTAGAGTGGAACACCTTTTATCCCTATCCTTTAGATGGGCATAAAAAAGCTACAGCATATATCCCTTTTTACAACACCTTAACCCAAGATTATTGGGTAGGAACCAGTGCTGGCCTTTATCGTCTTGATAAGCATAAGGATACACTTATGCTGTTTGGCTTAGAGCAGGCTGTCATCAGGGATTTTCATGTCAATGAGGCCGGTGTATGGATTGCTACAAGTCAGGGAATCTTTCATCTTGATCCAGAAATGAGTATCATCCGTAAGCATTATACAATAAAAGATGGGATCCCCCATGATAATATCAACCATATTTATGAAGATGGGGCTGGCGTGTTTTGGTTGGGTACAGCAGGTGGCGGGCTTATCCGGTGGAATTTGTCCAATAATAAGTTTACGCAATTTACCCGTAAGCATGGCTTGTCCAATAATACCATTTATGCGGTTTATGAAGATGATTATAACAATCTGTGGTTGCCCAGTAATTATGGTTTGATGTGTTTTGACAAAACCTCTCATCAGGTGAGGGTTTACTTTTCACAACATGGCATCGCCCATAATGAATTCAATACGTATGCCCATTTTCAAGATAAGGATGGCACGCTTTATTTTGGAGGAATTAGTGGCGTAACAAAATTTCATCCTAAGGATTTTATAGCTAAAGAAAATAATAATATCCCGATAAAGTTAACGAGTATCCAGGTATTAGCAGAAGATGCAAATGAGTTCCATAATATAACAGATGACTTTTATCATGACAATCGAGTTGAAGTAAATCCAAGGGATCAAATCTTAGAAATTGATATCAGTTTGCTGGATTACTATAGTCCGAAAAACAATCAGTATGCCTATCGTATCAGGGGGCTTGACGATAACTGGATTCACACCAACGATCCTAAAATTTCGATCAGGAACATGCCTTATGGCAAATACAACATTGAGGTGAAAGGGCGCGGTTATTCTGGTGTCTGGACAGATCAAATATTGACTATTCCACTTAAAGTGAATCGGCCATTTTACCTTACACCGGAATTCTTGTGTTTAATGATGCTGGCCTGCGTCTCTGGGCTTTATCTTTTTTTTAAATGGTGGGTTTACAAATTGGAACAAGATAGTAAACGCCTTGAAGAAGAAGTTCGAAGACGGACAGAAAAAATAAATCAACAGGCAGAAGAACTCAAGGCTTTGGACAAGGCCAAAACTCGATTCTTCACGAATATTACCCATGAGTTCCGAACACCACTTACCTTAATCATTGGTCCGTTGGAACAAATTTATGCCAGCTCTCCGGCAGAGGCTATTCGAAGGCAATTATCTGTAGTCCTGTACAATGCTCGCCATTTGCATTCCATTATAAACCAACTCCTTGATATTTCGAAGCTGGAAGGCAATCGGATGAACATCGAATGGAGCCACGGTGATATAGTATGGTATACCCGTGAACTCATAAAGAGTTTTGCCCCGATGTATGAACAAAAGCAGCTCCAATTATCTTTTCGTTCAAGCATGGAAGGGTGGAAAATAGATTTTGATAGCAATCAGTGGAATAAGATTGTGTACAATTTGTTGTCTAACGCAATGAAATTCACTCACGAAAATGGAAGCATTCGCATCGCATTAAATAAAATACTGAAGAAAAATCAGGAGCATATTCAGTTGGTCATAACAGACACCGGAATCGGTATCCCAAAAGAAAAACTAAACCATATCTTTGACCGGTTTTATCAGGTGGATGCCTCAATGAAGAATACGCAAAGTGGCACTGGAATTGGCTTAGCCCTGGTGAAAGAATTAATTGATCTGCAAGGAGGAGAAATTACGGTGAGCAGCGAAATCAAAAAAGGAACAAGCTTTACGGTTGTCTTACCCGTATTGGTCGCTGATCAAACAGCTATCGTAAAACCATTGGACAAGGATTTTCGGCTGCATTCGTCTTATGTTTTCTCGCAAAATGATAATGTATTTACAACTAAAGAAAAATTGAATATGACAGGTGCCTTACCCGACACGGGCAACAACAAAGAAAATCTTGTTTTACTCATTATCGAAGATAATCTTCATATGCAGTTCTATATTAAATCATGTCTAGAGCCTTATGCTCGTGAGTATGAGGTTCACTTTGCTAATGATGGAGAAGAAGGTATCCGTAGGGCGCGATTGTTGGTGCCAGATTTAATTATCAGCGATGTGATGATGCCTGTGAAAAACGGTTTTGAAGTGACCAGAATAATTCGTAGTGAATTAGCCATCTCTCATATTCCGGTTATCCTACTTACGGCGAAATCATCATTAGAGAGTCGCTTGGAGGGATTGCGTCGTGGAGCAGATGCTTACTTGACAAAGCCTTTCAGCCCGAAAGAGTTGAATTTGCGGGTGCAAAAACTTATTGAAATCAGGGAAATGCTTCGCAAACGATACCAGCAAGAAGAATGGGAACCCAATGATGAACTTAGCCCCGAAGATGATTTTATTGTTGCACTCAGAAATTTTATCGTTGAAAATATTCAGGCAGATTTAAACTCGGAATATGTCAGCCAGCATTTTGCCATGAGCAGGGTACAATTATACCGAAAACTGAAAGCCCTTACCGGCCACTCTTTGACAGAATTTATTCGTGGCGTCAGATTAGAAAAAGCTTGTAAACTCATCGAAGATAAAAAACTGAATATGACGGAGATTGCCTATGAGACAGGGTTTTCATCGCCTAGCCATTTCTCAAGGGTATTTAAAAAAGTGTACGGAAAACCTCCTTCTAAGAAAAGATAGGGGCGGTAGGTAAATCTTTGCGCCTTTTACGAATATGATTGGCGTGTATAGCACAATTAGTTAATGGAAATATAAGAAAATGAACCCGTTACTTTTTTTGATTATTTTATATTTAATAATATGTTTTTAATTTTTGTGTATTCGAGGCTTAAAATTATATTGTAAATTAATTGGATAGGTTGTTGAGTCTATTTATATTTGTTATATGAGGATTGTTGAAGATTCTTTATAACAAGCATACCGCAACAAAAGGGTTCCAAAACTAGCATCTCCACGCTTGTTGGAATGTTGACGTAATTCATTTTATGGCTTATTCATTTGAGTGCGTGGCATATCTGGGAAATTATAAATTGAAATAGGTAACAGTCAGGACCTTGACCTGCCTGCTTTACGCAGTAAGGCAGGTTTTCATGATTTTCATGATTTAAAAGATCAAGTTAATCAAGGGCATCATGGTCTAGACAAAAACGGAGTGCACAACACGTTAACACAAGGTGTCACCTAATTTGTCACACACTCTATTCATTTTAATGACTTTTATGGGGGCGTTTCTTGCATGCTTCATTAAAGACTATCTATGTCGTCTTCTTTTTCCTTATTACTATATATTTATTTAGCTTGTTTTAGTCTATTTTCGTAATGTATACTATTTCATACAGTAGGAAAATTGAACAGAAAGGCCTTTTTATAAGGTATGTTC
>JAHDGC010000636.1 GCA_020627865.1 Saprospiraceae bacterium
TTTCTCAAAAACATTAAAAAAAATATTATTCTAATTTCACACATATATTTTCTTTAAAACAAATTTTATTTCACAAAACTCATATTTATTTAAAACAAATATCGCAATCATTTATTTCAACCTGAATATCTAGGGGCAACACCACTCTTAGCCAAAAGAAAAATTGTTACTTTTCCTGTATCCTCCATTATATAGATGTAAAAGCAATTAAATAAGACCATAAAGAAACCATAATATACCATAAAAATTTCCATAAAATTCAAAAAGGGCAGGTTTGAAAAAACTTGACCCTTTTTTGTTTTTGGGGTAAAAATTAAACATCACTAAAACATCGTAAGCATTACGACGCTACGATGGAATTTGGTCAAACTCTTCCAACTGAACCTCTTTTGTTTCTTTCCGGTATCTGGTTACCGAACCCGGCCACAAGGTCGTATTTTTACCATGTTTATCCAAATACCAACTTTTGCAACCAGATGCCCAAATCGTTCCCCTCAACTCTTCCTGAATTTTCTGGTTATAAAGCGCCTGTGCTGTTTGTTTTACATTAAGGTACTTCGCACCAGTTTGTTCATATTGTCGAATATAGTCGATCACATAATTCATCTGTGCTTCGATCATCAAAAGCACAGAATTATGGCCAAGCCCCGTATTGGGTCCCAGCAAAAAGAGTAAATGCGGGAAGCCAGAAACCGCAATACCTCGTAAAGTTTCGATACCAGTATGTCCCCATTCTTCCTTGAGTTTCAAGTCATTCCGACCCGATACCGGATAATCTATTAAATCTCCAGATGCGCGGAATCCGGTAGCAAAAACAATAGTATCTACCTTATATAACTGCCCATCTTTAGTCAAAATACCATCGGTGGCGATCTTATCAATACTTGTCGTAATCAAGGAAACATGTGGCTGCTGCAAAGCAGGATAATAATCATCTGATGGCAGTACCCTTTTGCAACCGATTGCATAATTCGGTCTCAACTTTTCTCGCAACTCCGGATCGGAAACGGATTTCCGCAGGTAGCGGAGGGCTATTTTTTGAGCAACACTATTAATCAAGGTATTCCCCCAGAAACCATTCCCTCGAATTTCATAAAAGTAATAAGATAAGCTTCTTACCATTTTTTCTAAAAAAGGGAAACGACGATACATTGTCTTAAAAAAAGTAGGAATTTCCTTATCCCGTTTGGGCATGATCCACGCGGGTGTCCGTTGAAAAAGCACAAGCTGTTTCACAGTATCAACAATGTTCGGGACAATCTGAATTGCACTAGCTCCCGTTCCGATTACGGCAACACGCCGACCTTTTATATTGAAATTTTCTGGCCACTGGGAAGAATGAAAGTAATCTCCTTGGAAAGTATCCAAACCCTCAAAATCTGGGATGGTAATATGGTTAAGTGGCCCTGTGGCGGAAAGGACGAAGCGGCAGGAAAGTGTTTCCCCAGTATTGGTTTTTACATGCCAAATACCTTTTTCCTCGTCAAATTTCAACGCACTAACCTCCGTGTTAAAATCAATTTTTTGGTAAAGATCATTGTTCTTCGCACAGGCATGCATGTAGGCCAGAATCTCAGGCTGCTTGGAAAATGCGCGGCTCCAATTTGGGTTCGGTTCTGCGGACAACGAGTATAACCGAGAAGGGACATCACAACCACAGCCCGGATAAGTATTATCCCGCCAAGTTCCACCCAATTCTGCTGCCCTTTCCAAAATAATAAAATCGTTTCTGTTTTCTTTTTGCAAACGTATGGCTGCACACAGGCCGCTGAAGCCTGCACCAATGATGATAACTTCGTGGAAATTGGCTGGTGGATTGTTTTTCATGGTTTTCTCAAAAGAATTTTAAATTTAGCCCTGATTCTCTATTCAACTTTCCATATCCCTCCTACATATGGTGTGGGAAATTCTCTTGAAAGTGGTGATATTTCAACGCAAGTCGTTTTAATTTTTTCTGGAAGCCCTAACGCACTTCCTCTATCTTTGGGTTTATAAGTTTCTATAAATTCCTTGTAATTTTTTTCATATTCATTACCAGGAATCCCCCTCACATGAAACTCCTTTTCCTCATCTTTCTTAAACTGAAACCATTCCGTATAGAATCCCTGCGGTTTCGGTAAATCCTTACTATTTGTTGTGGGTCTTTGAGAAACTATACTTCTGAAGTATTGAATAAAATCTACCTGAGTTCCTGCAATTAGAAAATAGCATGGAACATTATTAGAATCAGCAATTAGCCATAATCTTAATAAATCATTGAAGATTCTTTGCTTTTCGCTATTATATTTTGTATTCAGTTTAGCTATCTTAAATTCGAAGGCTCTTTCAATTTTCCCTGTATTATCAACTGTAACTAGATCAATACTCCGATTAAAAAGAGTTGGGTGTTCGAATTCAAGACGAATACTTGACATAGGAATTTCTAAACTTGTTAAATAGTCAGCAATGGGGTACTTCAATGAAGATTCGTCCATCATGAAATCCCGCCCTATCCTATCTTGATAACACAAGTAGTAAGTTGCCGAGTGAATTAATCTATTAAAATCTATTTTCATAAATGATGAATCTGTGGGTTAAATTTGCTTGGGTCTATATTACTAAGCCCCGCGATAATTACCCTAACCCATGGATTATCCATATTGGCATCTATAAACTCATTATACCCCTCATGCCTTACATATTGACTAACAGCATAATTCAGATGTTTAACCGGGTCCCCATGACCCGAATAAATAAAAATTCCAACCTTGCCCTTTCCTGTATTTATTTCTTTAATAAGAATATCTTCATCATTATAAATAGCGTCTTCCATTTCTTAAAGTCTTAATTATTACATATTAAGTTTCCTATACCTTCCTTCACTTTTAAGATACTAAAATTATTTTATTTTTCCTAACTTGTAGCCCCGTAAAACTAGTCAATCATTCCTCTTTCATATTCAACCCCCCAACAATTCTCTCGCATTTTCAATAGCAGAATTCGTCGGAGGATTGCCGCTTAGCATAGCAGCAATTTCCTGCACCCTTTCCTCTTGACCTAGTTGCTTCACCCTGGTAACGGTTCGCTCTTTGCCATGCGATTTGTAAATAAAATAATGTGCATCTGCTTTTACCGCAATCTGGGGAGAATGCGTGATGGAAATGACCTGATGTTTCCGAGAAAGATGTTGTAAAATCACCCCCATTTTCATGGCAACATCGCCTGAAATTCCGGTATCAATTTCATCAAAGATCAAAGATGGTAATGGAATGGCACTAGCGACCAGTGACTTTGTACAAAGCGTCAGCCGCGACAATTCCCCACCAGAAGCCACATCTTTTACCGGCAAAAATCGCCCGCCTTTATTGGCCGAAAACATAAATTGCACCTCATCAAAACCTGTCGGACACAGCTCCTCCATTTCATTCATTTCCACTTTCAGTCGAGCATGTTGCATGGATAATTGCCCCAGCATTTCATGGACTTTTTTCTCGAAGCTCGGGATGACTTTTCTTCTCCTTTCGGACAGCTTGATGGCTTGTTTCCGCAGTTTTTCTACTCGGTTATCAATACTCAGCTCCAGTTGCTCTATTTTGTTACTTAAATCAGAATACCCATTGAGTTTTTCTTCCAGCCCCGCTTGTACTTCGAGTAATTCGTCCAAGGTTTTAACATGGTGTTTGTTTTGCAATTTATAGATGTGATCGAGTCGGAGTTGTAGTTCTGCAATTCTAGCACCATCGTATTCTGTATGCTCTGCAATCCGTTCAAATTCGCCACAAATATCCTGCAATTCCAACAATATGCTTTCAAAACGCTGATGAACCGACTTCAAACTCTCATCCACATCCCTCAGGGGAATTAAGGCATGCGAAACCTCTTCCAGTTGGCCGATAATTGCATGTTCCGAATCCACCAATTGATGATAAGCCGCTCCGAGGTTTCTTTTAATATCTTCGGCACTACTCAAGCGAGCAAGCTCCCCTTCGATAGTAGTTTGTTCTCCGGGAATGAGTTCTACTTCTCTAAACTCTTCCAATAAAAAAGAAACATAATCAAACTCCCGAGAACTTTCTTGATTCCGCTTTATCAACGTTTCCAGCTCCCTACGTTCTTTAACATAACCTCGATATTCTGCCTTATAAGACTCCAGCAACCGACTATTATCCGCTAAGGCATCTATCATTCGCAACTGGAAAGAAATGTTATGAATATCTAGATTATCGAATTGTTGGTGTAAATCCACCAAAGAGCAGGTCAACTGTTGTAAGACCTTCAATTTTACAGGTGTGTCATTGACAAAAGATCGGGATTTCCCAGATGGGGTCAACTCTCTTCTTACGACAACTTCCGTGTCATAATCGATGTCATGTTCTTCAAAAAAGCCTTTCAAGTCGTATTTCCCAACGGTAAAAGTACCCTCAACTACGCATTTTTTGCTATCATCATAAAAGACCTTGGAGTCCGCACGGTTCCCCATAATCAAACCAAAGGCTCCGAGTAGGATGGATTTTCCGGCTCCAGTTTCTCCAGTAATAATGGTGAGGTGTTCCGAAAATTCGATTTCCAGTTCCTCAATGATCGCATAATTTTTTATCAGCAGCTTGTGAATCATGGTTTTAGCCTGATTTTTATCGAGTTTATGCCGCGAGCGGCAGTGATTTGTTGTTGCCTACCTGGCAAGTCCACGCAGACAGGGTGATTGGTTCGTATTTTCTTGGCCTATGATCATTCAAATCTATGTCCTTTGCAGCTAGTCCATTCGAACGTTAACCTGATTTA
>JAHDGC010000637.1:0-4417 GCA_020627865.1 Saprospiraceae bacterium
TCTTCACTGCTAGTCGCCCATTGAAGCACAACGGAACAATCTTCTGGTTTTGCCCTGAAATACAACAACTCGACTGGCAAAATTGTCCTAGTAAATCCAGCACTGATATCACAAGCAGTTGTACTACTATCATAAGCAAAAATGATTGTTTCTCTATCGGTAATTCCAACATCGCTATCTCCTACATCCGTAAGGGTTTCATCAACCATATTTTGATGCGTTGCTGAATAAAAGGCGATATTATCCGTATTGGTCGTTTCATCAAAAGTTATGTAATAATTTCCACTAGGAATGCCTACAAAATAAAATGTACCATCTGATTCTGTCGTAGTCATAGCTATCAGTACATCACTACTGTTGTATAAGTTTACGGTTACTCCTTCAAGCATTGAATCCCCAATATTATAGAGTCCATCTTTATTGGCATCTTCCCAAGCTGTACCACAGATATTTTTTCTTGTCACCCCCGCATCAACATCCAAATTATCAATACCTCCTTGTAAAACAATAGTAGCTGTCTGTCCTGTAATAAAGTTAGCATCACTATCTAAGTTGTCGCTACCATTATCTGTACTTGTGAAAACAAAATCAGGCTCAGAGGAGATATCAAATCCAACAATGTAGCCTCCTTCGGGCAAATCGGTGAATAGGTACATCCCACCATTGCTTGTCGTCATAGAATTAATCGCAGGACCATCTGGGACACCGTCCAAATTGGAATCTTGATAAAGATAAACCGTAATGTCATCCACGCCCATTTCGCCGCCATCTTGAATACCATTGGCATTGGTGTCGTTCCAGACGAAGTCTCCTAGGTTTTGCACACAAGGGCTAGTTAAATTATATGGCCCTATTGGATCAGAAGAACAATTGAATTCATTTTCAAAAACTATTTCAGAATAAATCCCAGAACTTAAACCAACTATCGCATAGCTACCAAAAGCCGTGCTTGTTACAAAAACAGGACCTTGTTGGACTCCATCTTTCAAATAATACAACTCGTAATCTGTGTTTGGTTCAAGGTTGAAAATATTAATCTCTCCATCTGAACCACCACATTGGGCAAGAGGTTGAACTACAGGAGTAAGATCATTAAAATAAGCTGCAATGACATCTATGGTGTCCCCACCTATACAGCCCCCTGAATTAGTCACATTATAAGCGAAGGTCAAGGTATCTCCATATATCAAAGGACCAAAAGTGACATTTTGCTGAGCGGGATCACCAATAAAGGACCCATAGCCATCTACCAAGACCCATTCAGCTGATTCTCCAGCACCTAGCGCACTTCCACTCAATAGTAAAGTATCATTACAAGAGATCATATCAGCCCCTAAATTAGGCAAAGGTCTATCAAAGATGACTAATATCGTATCTCTAGTTACTCCACAATCAGCACTTGTAATACTGTATTCAAATTCATAAGTCCCTACCATTGGAAAATCATAGGTATCTATTTCTCCATTATCACTACCATATAGTAGCGTAGGTGTAGCTGGCCCAGATAAGAACGTCCATTGTGCTGTGGACAAAGTAGAAGTTTGATTCCCTAGCAAAGTAACAGGGCCTAGTGAACAATCAACGATATCAGCTCCTACTGAAGCTGGTTCAATCAAAGTTATGACGACTGTATCATAAGTCACACAAGCTAGGTTCGTATAGCTTTCAGGATAAGTTGCCCATACAAAAGTGTATTCACCTGCAAGATTTGTGTTGGAATAACTTGACACGTTTGTTGGCATGCCAAAAGTCAAATTAGCCGTTGGATTGGTGGGGTCGTCAAATTCATACGAAGAGAGATAAGAACCCGGTCCTCTTGGGGTTGATATATTATACCATGCACCATCAAACGAACTAGCTTCAGCTTGCATTTGATAAGTATATGTATTGCATAATACGGCATCTGGACCAGCAACGGCGGGTGTTTCTGACTCATTGAATGTTACTACGACCGGCGTCCTAATACTACAATCAGCATAGCCATAACTATAGTAGAATATATATTGACCATGCTCAGGCAAGACGACATCAATATCTTCTTGATTTAAAGCAGATACGAATTGTACCCCTCCCGGGCCATTATAGTCTGTTTCCCAAATATCAAATTGAGGACTGAAAGCAGGTGGCCCATTTATGGTTTGGATGCCAACAGGTCCACAGATATCAATATACACAGCAGGTGGGTTTTCAGAAACCCATTGACTTACATTAGTGACAACTAAAGTATCAATGACTGTTGCACAGCCTGGCACCGTGACCGTCCAAGTAAAGACAGCAGACCAAGGTGTAGAACCATTACCAGAAATACTAAAAGTTGTATTCTCCGCAGTTGGATTGAGAATATTAGGTTCATTATAATTATAACTGAATACCTCCCAAAGACCCGTTGCTCCTGTAGCTGTCAAAGGGGAAGCGTTTAAATTAATTCCTGAAACCTGATTTCTAAGACAGATATCCGGTCCAGCATCAGCAATGGCTCCTTCAGTGGCAGAAGTTGAAATCACAACATCATCAGAATTATTACCACAGCCATTGGTTACTGTCCAAGTAAAGGTATAGGCAGTGGAAGCCACAAAGCCTTCAACATAAGCATTAGGATCATTGATGTCACTAAAGGTAATACCAGCAGATGGAGAAACAGACCATGCTCCAACCCCATCAGCCGGCAATTCTGCATCCAAGAAGTATTTTGTCCCATAGCATATATTATCGTCAAGGCCAGCATTAACTCCTACAGGGCCAACACTTGACACTACTATAGTCACCTCGTCTTCAAAAAGGCCACAACGAGCATCTCCAACGGTATACCTAAAAGTATAAACTCCAGGTACTAAATCCGATACCGTCAAATCCAAAGCTGTTGGATCTGACATGGTTGGTGTTATTGGGCCGCTAAGAAAAGACCAGTAAGTTTCCGCATTGGTAACGGTAGGCAAGTTAGGGTCACTACCGGATAAAGTAGCCGTAGTTTGGGTACAAGGCAAAATTGCATCAGTCCCAGCATTAGCTCCTTGTGCTGTCCCGAGTACAGTAATAGAAAAAGGATCTGTTCTTGTGCAACCAGTTAGTTCATTATCATCAAATTGTTGGAAATAATTGGTTGAAGAATAAAGAACCCCTTCAAACTCATGTACCCCTAAACTAAGTGGTGGCAATGATGCCAATTGCCAATTCACAATTTGAAATTCGGTCCCAGCAGCTAGGTCAGGCGAATCAACAACCCTTAACACCCTAGATGAAGCTCCAAAACAAACGGGGACTCCATTTATACCATAATTGATTACATTACTTGTTGTAATGTTCACCGGATTACCATCAGGACTGCAAATATGTGCATCATTAGCCGTGACCTCAGGCCCCCAGCCATATATCCAAAATTGCACAGCACTTCCACAACCAGGGGAAGAAGCACATTCGTAAGTTACAATCAATCTGCACTGAGTACAAAGATTTTCTGTATTAATAACTGCAATCATAGAGTTAGGTTCTGGCAATACAAAGCCATCTCCACACTGATTATTCCATGAATTATCGAAAGCCCATCTTATAGTGTCTCCTGGCAGAATCAAATCAGGGTCGATCCCATAGTTCTCTAGATTGATAATCATTTGACCCAATTCTTCACTACAATCTTGGATATAATACCTTCCACCAGTAAAGTCTTGACAATCATCTGCCACACCAGCTTCGGCATAAAAAACAACAGTATCCCTTGTTACTGTATTACATGGATCTCCAAAAGTAAAAACTAACTCAAACTCATAAGTACCCGGTATTAATCCTGTCCAACGAACATATCCATCCCCTCTTGTATTGTATTGGGGATTATAGGTGATCGTAGCAGTAGCCGGGCCACTTAACTGATTCCATTGTTGAGTGCCTCCAAAGGGCATAAATCGATATTCCGAGGCATCTAAATCTTCTACGAACTCAGGTTCTTTTGTCCAAGAATCCCCACAAATGTACACGTCCGCTCCAGCATCTGCTGGTTCATCATTAGTTATTAAAACATCTACGGTATCCCTCCTTATACAGCTTCCTTTTTGAGAAAACAATATTACCTTTCCGATTCCCCCAGGCCAAAATCTGTTCACACTTAAATCCAAGGCTGTTGAAGAACTCTGATCAAATAAAACTCCAGTCTCCTCCCAATCATCAAATTCAATTCCTATCCAAGAATAATTAACGGTAGGATCAGGGCTAGGAATAGAAATGGTTCCATTATTACAAAATTCATAGTTTTCATCTAATCCAGGGTCTGGCAGTTCATTATCCAATCGGTATATAACCACATCGGTTGTTGTGCCACTACCATCAGGGCAAGTTCCCAATATCTGGAACTCATACAATCCTGATATTAATACATTAGTAACTGGAGTGGTAAGATTAGTTGGATTGGCAATGCTAACACTACTGC
>JAHDGC010000637.1:4427-4759 GCA_020627865.1 Saprospiraceae bacterium
GAAACTGGATCTCCATTGGGGTCATTTGAATTGCCAAATAAAGTCCAAGTATCTCCGTCTGTCTGGCACATGGCAAAGGGCACCCCTGCGTTAACAGTGCATGTTTGAGCATATCCCATATTGGTAACAAACAGGAATATGAACAACATAAATGTTGTACATAGTTTTCTCATGTAAAATGTTTTTGTATTTAGAAAAAATCAATCTGATCTTTTCATGATACAAAATCATGCCAAACTACATAACAAATTAAATTTAATCATCTTGTGACATGCATAAATGTGCAAGATGGTGCAAATATTCTCAAAATTTCATTGTATAAACCAAAGACA
>JAHDGC010000638.1 GCA_020627865.1 Saprospiraceae bacterium
GAAAGGAAGCACCAATGCAGAAAATTCTAAGACATTATCATTAGCAGAAAGACTGACTCCTAGATATTCCTCAAAAATAGCCTGATGTGCAGCATAGGCAATAGTAACTTGTTCAAGATCTAATAGTGCCTGTTGGATGATAGGCGGAATATCCGTTGTATTTAAATTAACCATAAGAATTGTATCCCCATTCTCACCATAAATCCTGTTGGAGAAAGCAGAATAACAGGTATCAATTGTATCCCATAGATCCATAAGACACTCAATAGGAACAGGTTTACACTTCAAGGCATCAGGTTTACTGGAAACTATACACTTACTTCTTCGTGGACGTATACAATCTTTAACAACAAAAATAATATCTTCTACACACTCTGCATCATCACAATCTAAAAAGGAACTTATCACTGGAGGCGAAAAAGAAAAACCACGTGGTGGACAAGTTGGACAATCTGGAGACTCAACATTGTGAGATATTACTTCTGTGGAGTCAAGATCTATCTCTATACAAAATCTTCCAAAAAGATCAGCATGTTTAAAGGCTTGATCCGTTAAAATCAGAGGACCACATGGATACCAATGTTCTTCCATAAACAATGCCAAACAATTCATATCCGTATTTGCAATACTACGCTCTATCCCCAAATAATCAGAAACTGCATCCGTATCATTTAATCCACCATTATCCGTCAACCCTGCTGCATTGTCTTTTCTTCTCATCACCACAGGAATCTGTATCGCTTGTTGGGCTAATAAATCCACCGGAACATAATTCATAAGGAATTCATATTCTGGATCAGTTGGTAAGGTTAATCTCACATCCCTTGCTGTAATCAATCCTTCATTAGTCAAAGTCACATTAAAATTATAGGTATCGGTTCCGAATAATTCAGGCAATACTTCCGGCGCATCAATCGTAACAATAGGCATTGGCACATTTGTTTCAAATTCCATGACCAGATTAATATCATAAACATCCTCAATTGTGGTCGGTACAACATCCCAACTAAAAGTGATCGCCTGATAACTCAAGAATACTGTTTCTGTTATGTCCATACCCGGTAAAATGGTAATCACATTATCGTAGCCCGTGTGTTGCTCTGCCTGCACGACTAAGCGCAGCAAGCCTTCCGGTAAACTATCCGCAGTGAATAAACCATTTGCATCTGTAATGCCTTCTGCAAAAACCTCCCCTGTAAAATAGTGACTGATTTTTACGGAAGCATTAGCAACGTGCGGGGCTTCTTCCGTGAAGTAAGTATACTGGTCAACAACATCAATGATGACTCCCCCGGTTTCTTCCGACACTTTTTCAACGGAGAAAGGTAAGGTGATATAATTACCATTTGCTGCATTGATAACAATGATTCCTGATGCAGGTGTGTTTAAGGGAAGGGAGGCACCGGGCAGGAATTCCAAAATCACGCGAGAGGTGTCGCTAGAAGCCAAAGAAGGTATCGTGGTCAAACTAACCAAAGACATGAAATCTACTGGCGGCAAGTCCACTGTAATATCTCCGGTTTCACCAAGCCCTTCGTTGAATATGGTAAACTCCAAAAAATTGGATTGATCTTGGGAAATGGTTCTCTGTATACTCGGAATACTGGCACTGATAAACCCTTGCTGCGCCTGACAGCGATAATAAGCATCCAATTCTTGTGAAATATTTTCGCTACTGGTTACGGAAAGTATTACATCTTGGTATTGTAATCCCGGACTCGCTTGTTCCCCCGTAATCTGGTAGTTTATCCCAGCAGTCGCTTGTCCCTCCAAAATGGGAATACTCCCAAATGTAATGTTAGCACCATCCGGTATGGATATGGCTTCAATAGTGATATTGTTCAGTGGAAAATCACTTAGGTTGGTCACTTGAATAGATCCATTTAAAGTATCCCCCAACAAAAACTCCCAGATGATGTTTGCGTCATTATTTAGGGCTACACCAATTATATCGAATTCATCTTGCGCAACTGTATTGTTAATAGCAGGATAAGAAGCCCCTACAATATAGTGACCTCCTTCGTTTGGTAAAGGATTGAATAGGGTAGTGTATGCCCCATTTTCATCCGTTGTTACCCTCAACTCCCGCCGGAATATCCCATTAATAATATATACCTCAAGGTCTACATTGGGAACAAGCACGCCATTTTCATCAATGGAAGTACCGTGAATAGTAACATCCTGCCCTTGCAGGAATATCGCACTATCTACCACTGCCGTACCATAATAATCGGGTTCAATCAGAATCGGAACACCCGTCGATGTATTGTTAAAATATTGCACTTCGGTAAGGTTTAAATCTGGATTTACCTTCAGGATTAAAAAGTAATTCCCCGACTGCTCCGGTGCCATTGCAAAGTCCCATAATTCATATGTTCCACCAATCGGGATTGCCTCTAAAATATCATAATCCCCCACGACATAATCCTCATCATCTATGAGTTCATCAACGGATAAATAAGCCCTTACTTGCAGGCCGGATGGGGAATTTGCTAAACCATTATTCGTAATATATGCCCTAAACTGGAAAGCACTCATGGTCGGAACAGAAACATCCGATAACAATACGCTTTCTATTTCCAAATCTGGCTTATTAATGTCCGTGACGATGGCATAAGCAATGCCAGGAGAGAAGCCCGTGGCATTGGCCTGTATCGTTACCTGCTGATTTCCATCCGGAATGTTATCCTGTACCGTACCGATGTGGACTTCCGTCGAACTGGAACCTGCGGGTATGATTATGGATGTGGGCAACGTAATTTCCGTAGCATCAGAAGTACTTAAATTTACAGTAAGTGCTACATCTGCTGGGGTGTTGCGGATCACGGTCAATGTACCCGCATCGGTTTGACCTTCTGGCAAGGACAATGGATTTACTTGTAAGGTCAGGCTAGGGCCATCATTATCTGCTATCGTCAGTGTATCACTAAATACCCCGGCACTTGTCGCGGAAGCCAAACAACTACAGGATTCGAGGATCACGGAGGCCGTCACCACAATATCCCGAAAACCATCAACCGTATTGTTGTCCAACACTCCAATATTAAAACGTTTTTCTAGCTCTCCCGGATTAAGTGGCACTGTAGATGGTAAGTACAAAGCCCCAGATACATCGGCACCGATATTGACAGCCATCGTAGCATCGGCATCCCCAAATCTGGTGATGATACCTTCAGTGGCATAAATGCCCGCCGATTCAGAAATCGTATCGATAGTGATCGCAAAACTAATCGCGGGAATATCATTTTCATCAATCAACGTAAAGCTTCCACTAGCCGACTGGAAACCGGCAGAACCTGCGGTAATCGAAATAACTTCATCTTCCTCCGCGATGGTATTATCCGGCAATACTACAGATATGGCAACCGAAGTTTGATTGGGTAAAATCATGACCGGAGTCTCCAAAGGTACATCGGTAGGGTTAGAGGATAATACATTCACCAACAAAGTATCCGCAGATGTAAAGTTGGTAGATATGTCAAAAGATAACAATGCTCCTTCTTCAATGGTGATCGGTAAATTATTGATCGAAAGCTCTGGAATTTCATCATCAATCAGGAGCAAGGTATCCCTGGCAGATTCAAAACCTGCGGCACTCGCCACAACTTCAATTTCCAGAGGGCCTTCTAGGTTATTATTATCCAATGCCGCCATGTAAAATGTTTTCCCTGATTGACCTGCCGGGATAGTAACCTGTGCCGGTACATCAAACCGAGAAGGATCTGTAGGCGTAATGTCAACAATCAAATCGGTTGCTATAGTACCATTTCTGGTAACTGTACAATACAAGCTCGCGCCACCCTCGATAATTTCTTCCTCTAGGATACTTAGAATAAGATTGCTCCCAATATTCCAAGCTTGATTTTCAATAGCCGTGTTATTTCCTGCTAATAATACAGGTTCTCCCACTATAGTTGCCGGCACCACTTCAACAACAAATACTCCCATGTTTCCGATAGTAATAGGATCGGGCAAAACGACATCCAAACTGCGGTTCAATATTTGGTTGGTCATCAGGGTATCTGTTGTTACAGAATTAACCTGCCCCAACAAGGTTCTATTGGAACCATCCGGTGCTTGGATATAAATTTTCTCTGTCCAATCGACCACGGCAAACCCTTCCCCAATATTTGACAGGTTCCAAGAAACGGTAACAATCGCCCCCGGCTCTGCATCAGTAATACCCGAAAACACATTACTAACCAACAGATCAGGAATGATTTCTGGTGTCGCCACGCTGTCCGGTAATATAGGCGGATAATAAAACACCAGCCCCCGGGAAGACTCATCCAACTTATCATAGATAAATGGAAAATTAATGCTACCATCATTCAATTCCATCACTTCAAAATCATCCTCTCCCCACCAGTTGCCGGCAGCCTGCACATCTTCCACATCCCGATTTTCTATATCATAAACTGTATTATTAACCAAGCTACTATTGGTCACTACCAGAAAAGGAGCTTCATTGATGATCCCTTTTTGGTTATTCAGGAATGAAGAGTTTTCTACTGTCAACGTCCCAGCATTTATCAGATTACGAACCCCGAATGTATTGTCTTCAAAAGTATTTTGGCTGAGGGTCAGGTCTCCTGTAGCAGCGATGCTTATCGCCCCGTTATTTTTATAAAAGTTGGAATTGGAAATGACGGGCGGGGTGCCATTTGCCATAATAGCCTCGTAATTACTGTATCCTCCATAGCGGAAAATACAATGGTCTATGATAGAGGTGTCTCCACTTGATGCATTGAGGGT
>JAHDGC010000639.1 GCA_020627865.1 Saprospiraceae bacterium
AAATCATTGCCCAACAGGAGAAACATGCCGAAATCGCCGTGCGGGATTTTCCCAATTGGGCAATACAGTATAGCTTTAACATCTGGCGCAATCAAAACCAGAAGGAAAGGAACAGGTTGCGGCTGAACCGCGAAAAGTTGTTGCCCGATAGGAATTACTACGAAATTGATGTGTTGCTTCACAAAAACTTGGATCGGGTAAAGTTTATCCGATGTATAGATCAGATTGAAAATGAAACCTACCAGAAACTTATCCGCTTGATTTATGTGAATCATTTTGACAACAAGGAGCTTGCAGAACATTTTGGCCAATCAAAACATTGGGTGGCCGACAAAAAATATAGGGCGATAAAGGCTTATAAAAAGGTTTTGGTCAGAAATGGCTTGATTTAATTTAAAAATAGCGTAATGATAAAGAGTAACCATAGATACATTGACTTTAATACCATATTAGATTACCTAGAAGGGAAGCTCGATGAAGAAGCATGTTTCGAATTGGAGAGGTATCTGGAGAAGTACCCTGTAGACCAAGCGGCACTGGAAGGCGTGCGGCTGATATATGAACAAGAAGGCATGGGGCGAGAAGAACTGATTTTGTTTCTAAAGAACAGCTTCCCAGAATATGACGGTCAATTAGCGGTCGCACAAAATAGCAAAAGCGTTTTTGTGAGTCCTTATCGTTACGTGATTTGGATTCAAACGCTTTCCAGTGCAGCAGCATTTATCCTCATTTGCTTTATGACCATGCTTGCATTTGATAAAAATAAGCAGATGAATATATCGGTGAAAATAAAGGTGCCTTGTGAGTTGGGTTATGGTGTGGATTGGACTTATGCGACTGATATGAAAGAGATATAAATAAGCTCAAATCATGCAATAATGAAATTAAATTTTGCAAATCCCTATGCATACATTTTAATTTTTTTGTAAAAAGCAAGCTTTTATAAAGTATTTTCATAAATTTAATGCTTCAATTATAAACGAAAATAACTTTAATTAATATGAGTGATGTAAAAGCAGCCCAACAGAAAGAGCTTTTTGGGCATCCTGTCGGGTTATACGTCCTGTTTTTTACCGAGATGTGGGAACGTTTCTCGTACTACGGAATGCGGGCAATATTAGTGTTATATATGACACAAAAAACAACAGAATTGAATCCTGGGCTAGGCTGGGATACCAAAAGTGCCATAGCACTATACGGCTGGTACACGATGTTTGTCTATGTTGCGTCTATTCCGGGCGGGATTCTGGCCGACAGATATTTAGGGCAACGAAAGGCCGTGATGCTGGGTGGTTTACTATTATGTGCTGGGCATGGCGTGTTGGCCATAGAGGCCTTATGGGCTTTTTACACAGGACTTGCCCTTATCGTGCTGGGGGTTGGTGCATTGAAACCCAATATTTCCACCATGGTTGGTGGCCTTTATGGACAAGGAGATAGCCGAAGGGATATGGGTTTCTATATCTTTTACATGGGGATCAATCTAGGTGCGGCGGCTTCTGCACTCCTTGTAGGATACGTTGGCCAGAAAATAGGCTGGCATTATGGTTTTGGTTTGGCTGGTATAGGGATGGCACTTGGACAAATCACCTATTTCTTTGGTCAAAAATACCTGAGTCATGTTGGAAATCTGGTTGTAGAGGAGAAAACACAGGCCGGAAATCGTCCAAATCTGATCATGGATATATTCAAACATACCAATTCGCTCATCGGTTTTGCCTTTACGGCCTTGCTTGGGTTAGGCGTTTTCTTTACCTCAAGTTGGTCTTACGGTTTGCTCATTATCGGAATTGCCTTTGCTGTTGGTTTGGGGATTGTTATCTATAATGATGGAAATAAAGTGGAGAAAGACAGGATTTTGGTTACCTACCTTTCCTTTTTGATCATTATTGTTTTTTGGGGAGCCTTCGAGCAAGCGGGTGGATTACTAAATGTTTATGCTGATAAGAAAACAGACCTTAGTTTAGGAGGTTTCGATGTTCCCGCCAGTTGGTTTCAGTCTGTTAATGCCATATTTATCCTGATGTTTGCCACGATCGTGGGGTCTTTTTGGATATGGTGGAAAAACAAAGGCAAGGAATCGTCCTCCTTGTTCAAGATGGCCATAGGGGTTATCATTATGGGCTGGGGTTTTTTCTTCATGTCTATTGCCAGTAAGGAAGTAGTTTATGATGCTGCCGGTGAAGTTATCGGAAAATCTGGTATGCAATGGTTAGTTTTGGCCTACCTTTTCCACACGATCGGAGAGCTTTGTGCTTCCCCGGTTGCGCTTTCTTTTATAACCAAACTGGCTCCTGCCCGTTGGATGGCATTTATGATGGGGGCTTACTTCGCCGCTACTGGATTAGGTAATAAAGTAGCTGGATTCCTCGGAGAATCTGCTGGTGCGCTGGGGGAGTTTACCATTTTTACGGGTATTGCAATATTCTGTACGATATTCGGAATATTAGTGTTATTACTTATCAAACCCTTAAAGAGATTAACCCACGGTGCAGAAGAGGAAGCTTCGCCTGCTGCACATTAATTTTTAAATAAAACAGATTAACATATAGGTAAAAGAACAAAATAAGTTACGTTTGCTACAGCTATAAACTGCTGATTTTGCAAGTGCGTACTTTTTCCTTTAGCCTTTTTAATTTTTACCTTTTATTAGTTGAATTATGAACGATAAAAACGACATGTTTAAATCGACGGTGCTCGGTCATCCGTCTGGCTTATTTGTGCTTTTCTTTACAGAAATGTGGGAACGATTTTCCTACTACGGCATGCGTGCAATTCTTGTTTTATTCCTCATCAGTTCTATCGGTATCGGTGGCTGGGACTGGACGAGCAAGGAGGCCTTATCCTTATACGGAACTTATACCGCAATGGTTTACCTGACCCCGATCTTGGGTGGTTATCTGGCCGATCAGCATATCGGCTATCGGAAGGCCGTCATCTGGGGGGCTATTATCATGACGTTGGGGCATGCTGCAATGGCTATGGAGTTTGCCAAAATATTCCTCTTTATCGGTATCGGTTTATTGATTATCGGGAATGGACTTTTTAAACCAAACATGACTTCTATCATTTCCCTGATGTATGAGGATACCCCAGAGAAAAAGGACGGTGCCTATACCATTTTCTATATGGGGGTAAATGCCGGAGCATTTCTCGGTATCATGCTTTGTGGATATATCGGTGAGAAAGTATCTTGGTCATATGGTTTTGGACTGGCGGGTATCTTTATGTTTTTGGGGATGCTTCAGTTTTACTTTGCACAAGGTATATTTGGGGACATCGGCTTGGCTCCTGAGAAAAAGGAACTGGAAAACAGCCCCAAATTTGAGTTCGAAGGAGATCGTCTGAACCCATTTACACAGTTGGATAAAATTCTAATAGCTATCTGTACCGTTATTGGCATCTCTTGGATTATCAATGATCCGCTTTCAAAAATCGGTGGTGTTAATATGTTAAAGTTTGGAGACACAGATATTTCCAATTACTATATCCTGATAGGTGTTGGCCTGTTTTTATTTTTGATCTTCAGCAGAATATTCCGCTTTCCCGCTCAAACTAGGGACAGGATGCTAGCTATTGTCGCTTTTGCAATCATGACCATTTGTTTCTGGGCTTGTTTTGAACAAGCGGGTGGTTCCATGACCATTTTTGCCAATGATTATACGGGTAGAATTATGTCTGGTTCGTGGTCAACTATTTTTATTATTGCTAACATACTGATTACGGTTGTCCCGATTGCAATTATAACTTGGGTACTTTATTTGTTATTTAAGCAAACCTTTGGCAACTATGCCGTCTCAAATATCTTCTTAGGTTCCAGTTTTGTGATCATCTGGGCAATTGTTTTTTGGATGCTCAACAGAAACCTGAACTCTAAAGCTTTTGTGGTCGAATATGATACTATAGAATCCATCTCCACCAAAGAAGATGGTTCGACTACGACAAGCTATGCAAACGTCTTGGAATCTACACAAGTTAAACCAACAGATAAAATTGTAAAAAAGAAAACAACAGTCATTGAACCTGTTGATTTGAAAGTAGGTGATGCACTAAGCATCATGGAAGTAAGGGGGAAATACATTTTCCTCAATGATGAAAAACTAAAAATAGCCCGGGATAAAATCCAGAGTGCGGGAAAAGTTTCTCCGATTATTGCAGCGAAAGTTGCCGAGATAAAAGAAAACGAGGTAGAAATCCCGGCTACTTGGTTCGGTATCCTAAATTCACTCTTTATCATCATGTTTGCCCCTTTATTTTCAAAATGGTGGGAAAGCAAATACAACCCGAGCGCCGCCACAAAATACGGGCTTGGCCTTATCCTGTTGGGTATCGGTTTCGGTGCCTTGGCCTTTGGTTCTCTAGGCATAGAATCTGGTGCGAAAGTGGCTTCTGTCAGCATCATCTGGCTCATTTTGGCCTACTTGTTCCATACCTTGGGCGAGCTTTGTCTCTCTCCCGTTTCCCTCTCTTATATCAGTAAGCTGGTTCCGGGAAGGATGATCGCCTTGATGTTTGGTATTTGGTATATCGCCATCGCCATCGGTAACAAAACGGCTGGTGTGATGGGTGGTAAGATTGAAGAGATTACGAGTCAATATTCTCTAACAACATTTTTCCTGATTTTTACCTTGGTACCGATTGGGCTGGGACTTATTGGTATTATGTTGAATCCGGTGATTAAGAGATTGATGCATGGGGTGAAGTAGATTGTTAGATGTTAGATCGTTCGTTGACACTTACTTTTAGATTTT
>JAHDGC010000640.1:0-3508 GCA_020627865.1 Saprospiraceae bacterium
ACCGCGGCTTCTTATTTTTTTTCTTCTTCTTTCGCTTCCTCTCTTCCAACTCTTCCGTTTCTTTCATCAACGTCTTCCAATCTGCATGGGCATCCATAGAAGAATCTATAGTATCAAGATAATCGTTTTTGTCTATATTCACAACAGTAATTTCCTTTCCCAAAAAAGACTGAATCTCTTCTAGGATTTTCCGCTCATCGGGGCTACAAAATGAATAAGCCTGCCCCTTGTTTTTGCCTCTTCCGGTACGCCCTACCCTGTGAACATAATTTTCGGATTGCTCAGGCATATCATAATTGATGACAAAATCAACATTGGGAATATCAATGCCCCTTGCCGTCACATCGGTAGCGATTAACATTTTCACTTCTCCCGTTTTAAATGTATTCAATACTTTAAGGCGGGTTTTCTGATCTTTATCACTGTGCAAAGTCAAGCTTTTAATATTGACCCTTCCCATGGCTTTCATCACTCGCTCTGCCCTGATTTTTGTCCTTACAAAAACGAGAATTTTACTTTCCGGGTTTTCCTTGACCATTCTTTCCAGAAAAAATCTTTTGTGATCCATTTCTACGAAAGCAACAGCATGGTCGATATTTCTGGCCACTGGATCTTTTGGGGAAATCTGAATCCGGATTGGTTTATACACCAACTTATAGGCCAGTTTTTTTATTTTCTGATTGATCGTTGCGGAGAAAAACAAGGTTTGCCTTCTTTCTGGTAAATATTTTAGCAGGTCATTAATGTCTCCAAGAAATCCCATATCGAGCATATGATCTGCCTCATCCACGATCAGGATTTCTACCCGGCTCAGATCGAGGTGCCCCTGTGCCCGCAAGTCAAAAAGCCGACCCGGTGTTGCCACCAAAACATCAACCCCCTTTTGTAATTTCTCGATTTGAGGGTCTTGTTCTACACCACCAAAAATCCCAAAAATTTTGATTCGGGTAAAGCGGCCAATTTGTTTAAAAACATCTGTAATCTGAATAGCCAATTCGTGCGTCGGCGCCATGACCACACACTTAATCCCGTCCTTGCGACGGGCGTCTTTTTTCTTATAGTGCAAGATATTCAAAACGGGAATAGCGAATGCTGCGGTTTTGCCTGTCCCAGTTTGAGCAATAGCCAAAACATCCTCTCCTTTAAGGATAGAGGGAATGGCCTTAAACTGGATATCTGTCGGACGTTTGAAGCCCATTTTATCTAGGCTTTTTTTGATTTCTTTTGAAATGGTGTAATCGTCGAATCTCATGGTATTTTTAATAAGAAGGTTCTTTTCTACATAAACAAAGATAATGGCATTTTCATAAAAAGTAGTCTTCTTTCATGTTTTGTATATACTTTTATTATTCGACACCCCAAATAGCCTATTCTATTCTGTATCGTTTTAAAGAGAAAAATATTTTTTTCCATTTCAAGGGAAACCTTTTGCCCCTACAAGAAATAAATAAGCGAACAAGCAAGATGCTATTGAGAAACCCAATCAATTACATTTTCTATCACTAAATCCATTGCTGTTTATAATGCCCTGAGGTATACCTCGGGGACAAGGTTTCTCATGTCATCATACAACTATAAATTAAACAAACACCAAGATCAAATGAAAATTTTAAATTTTATACTAGCGACCATTCTAACAACAATTATTTTTCCTAAGCTATACGCACAAGACTGTAGCAGCGCAACTACATGCGGACAGGCTAACATTAATATTTCGTATATTGAAAATGCGCAAGCATACGAGTATACCTTTACGGTAACTATCCCCGAAGCTTGCAACATGCAACAAGCCGTTTCTCACGTCAGTTTTGGATTACCACAGGATGCTTTCGCGTCCAATATAGGCGACAATGTTTTCTTTAGCCCAACTACAGGTATTGAATATGAAGTTGAAAACACAACGAACAATCCCTTCTATTGCATCAAGTTTAATGTAGCCGAGGGATACGAAGGGATTAAAAAAGGAGATTCCGACACCTTTACTTTTCAGGTGCATGAATCTTATGGGATGATAACCGAATTTCCAGTGGAGATAAAAATTGCTAACAATTCTTTCACCATGCATCTATCTGCTTCTGAGACTTGCATGCCGGAACCAACGCCACAAATAGCGCTACCTGTAGAACTGCTCAGTTTTCGTGGCAAAGCTTACAATGGTGGAAACGAATTAAGTTGGATTACCGCTTCCGAGAAAAATAACAATGGTTTCATCATCACCCATAGTACAGACGGCAAAAGCTTCAACAATGTTGGATGGATTGATGGTGCGGGGAGCAGTTCTACAACGAGAAACTACACTTTTACTGATCGTAACTTTTCTGAGGGAATAAACTACTATCGGTTAGCTCAATTAGATTACGACAGCACAATAACTTATTCACAAATTATCAGTATTGAAAACAAAACAGCCATCCTGGATGATGTACAAGTTTTTCCAACTTCGGTTATGGATGCATTTACAGTTAAGATCAATATGGACAAGGCTACAGCGCCACACTTTTTTAAACTCGTAAATTTGAATGGTGAGGTACTTAAAGAATGGACTATGGATATTGATACAGAAACTCGAAAAATGGTTGAGGTGAGCACACTCAGTTCCGGAACCTATTTTTTGAATGTTCGCTCTGGAAATGATTCTCAAAATATTCCGATTGTGAAAGTGCGGTAAGTAGACCTATATATTAAACAGCCAATAAAACAATGATTATCCATCGTCGTAATCTGCATAATTCGTGGCATAAAAATGCACCGCAGATTATGCAGATTTTCACAGATTTATACACAGATTTTCATGCATCTTTTTATCTGCAATAGAATCTGTGGCCATAAAATCAAGAAATTTTTAAATGCTGTCATTTTCTTATTTTTTTTGTTATGATATAATAGCAAATATACTATTTTTGTAACATCTAATTGTTCAAACAATTCATTTTAATTTAATGTAAGGTTATGGCAAACAATCAAAATATCGACCTCGAAAAACTTCGCTTTCCCATCGGACACTTTGAAGCACCAGCACAATACACACCATCCATTATTGCGGAATGGATTCAAGAAATTGCAGATTTACCAGAACAGTTGTGGGAAGCTACAGAAAATTTATCCGACGCCGAATTGGATACGCCTTATCGTCCTGGTGGTTGGACAAAACGGCAAGTCGTTCACCATTTGGCGGATAGCCACATCAATGCTTACACCCGTTTTAAGCTGGCAGTAACGGAGGATAACCCGACTATAAAACCGTATCTGGAAGGCAAATGGGCAGAATTTGAGGATGGCAAAACGGGAGCGATTGCACCTAGTCTGGCTTTATTGGAAGCCTTGCATTTTCGGTGGGCGAATTTTTTAAGGACATTGGATGATGCACAACTTCAAAGAACCTTTTTCCATCCGGAGCATCAAAAGTCTTTTTCCTTGGCGGAGAATGTTGGGGTGTATGCTTGGCATGGGCGGCATCATTTGGGGCATGTTGAGTTAGATTTTAGATCGCTTCGCTCTTAGATATTAG
>JAHDGC010000640.1:3608-4742 GCA_020627865.1 Saprospiraceae bacterium
CTCTTAGACCATTCGAGTAGTTCATTGCCAGAGGTCAGACGCAGTAGTGATGGAGCTTGGGGTTTAAGCCTTTTCCGATGACTGGGCTACTGCAAGAATTTAGATATTAGGGTTTTATGAATTAGTTTAATTCTGGGGCTTTGATTTCTATCTCATAGGTTATCATATCTTTTTTACCAAAATTATCAACGCTAGCTTCTAACACCCAAATTCCGCTTTGCTTTACCTTCACAAAACCGATAATATATTTCCCTTCACTACATAGCGGAAATACGGGATTCATGTAGTTGAATTTTATGGAGGGATCAGCTTTTAAGTAGCCGGTTAATTTAATCTTGGCATAATTCAGCGGAGCTTCCTTCTCATCGGCCAACTTGAAAAACCAGTGGTGTGTTTTTCCGGTAACGGCTTTTTCGTCAACGGTATAGATAGACACATTAAAGTGGTTGTCATCCGTTTTCACAAATTCATGCGTCTTAATTTTTTTGTCGTGTGCTTTTTGTAAAACTTTATTTTTGTGCTTAAAGGTAGATTGCCCAAAACTTGACGGTACTAGGAATAGGTAAAACAGGATAAAGGATATGGAAGTAAAAAGTTTCATATTTGAATGGTAAAATTAGTGTTAGCACCCTCAAACAAGAATGCTAACACTAACAAAGTTCACATTAATACTCTTTCATAATAACAAATTGTTGCACAACTTCCCGATGCCCTTCAGGACGGATATAGAGAATATAATTCCCATTTCGGAAAGGCGCCAAATTGATAATTTCCGTATCGCTATGGTTGGCATCATACACGCCATGTAACAAGACTTCGCCTTGCATGGAACTGATAAAATAATGGATAGTCTTATTCCTGTAATGCGTAAGATCAAGCTTTAAACGATCCTGTGCCGGATTCGGAGCAAGGGTAATACTCATTGGTTTTGCCTCAAAGGCGACTAACCTGTAATGGGTAAAATCTACACTGCCATCTTCAAATTCAATCTTAATTTGGTAGTAATTGTTCCCAATCACAGGATTGATATGCCTATAATCATATCGCTCAATTCCGATAAAATCTGTTGCACTAATTATTTTAACATCTTCAAATTCTTCCCCATCATCCGTAGTATGTTGCACCGTATATTGC
>JAHDGC010000641.1 GCA_020627865.1 Saprospiraceae bacterium
GAAGTGTCCTGTATTAATCATCAGAGGTATGCCTTATCTGCTGCTACTTTACAAAATAGAAGATACTATTCTATTAACACTAGCCCTGTTAATGGGCCGGAATAATAATGGTGTGAATGTACATCACTATTAAATGGTCTTGATATGTCTTCTTGATTTTTTCATGTTTAAATAAATCTAAATTTTATTATGTATTCTAATTTTACCTTACACGATCGTCCCAAAAGAATACCGATCCAATTTTTTAGCTTTTTGCTTTTGTTGGGCTGTCTGTTTTTGTGTCCTACTAATATATATGCACAAGATGCGGACGGCGATGGCGTTCCAGATGCTACGGATATAGATAACGACAATGATGGTATTCCAGATGCTATTGAAATTCCTTTCGGGGATACAGATGGAGATGGTATTGATAATTATCTGGACATAGATAGCGATAACGACGGTATTCCCGATGTTGTTGAAGCTGGTGGAATAGATTGGGAAGGAGATGGCCGCGTTGAATATGGTAGCCCCGGAAATCCTATGTCGATGACAGATACTGATGGCGATGGCCTCACGAATCAATATGACACGGATAATGGAGGTTCACCGTTGCCCATACCCAATACAGATGGGGATGCTGTGCCTGATTATCTTGATATTGATTCAGACAATGATGGTATTACAGATAATGTGGAGGCACAAAGTACGAATGGCTATACTGCACCAACAGGCATGGATACGGATATGGATGGCCTAGACGATGCCTATGATGGAGAAGATGATGCTATGGCAGGGCCTGCTGATGGCCCTGGTAGACCACTTAGACCGATCAATATCAATTCTGATAATTCGAGTGCACCGGATTATACGGATACCGATTCTGACGATGACGGGGTGCCTGATAGCATTGAAGGGCATGATACGGATGGCGATGGTGTTGCCGATGCTGGCTCCCCTGCCAATACCGGAGTTGCCGGTGGTACTACAGACGCTGACGGAGATGGATTGTTAGATGGTTTCGATAATAATACGGTTACTTGGGATGCAACAAACGGTGGGCTAAATGGGGAATCTCATCCTGATGTGCAGGCGAATACCCTAGAGCAAGATTGGCGGGAACCACCTGCCATAGATACAGACGCAGATGGCATTGTTGATTCTGAAGATCTGGATGATGATAATGACGGAATTCCGGATATTGTAGAAGGCTGTGCTGTACCTACGGTTGCTGCTCCTAGCATGGATGGTGTTCAGGATAACGATTTTTACCCCACAGGGTATTGGTATGCTGAGTATTTTAATGGAATTTACGGGATTCCGGGTTCTACTTTTGGGGCTACGGCCAACGATGTTACTATTACCGGAGCGGCTGGGGCGCCGACTTTTTTAGGGGAGGCCTATTTTGCACTTAACCAAATGACTTTCGGTGATTCAAGATATATCGAACGGTATGAAACTCCCACAAGTGCAACTGTTGCTCCCGACACTTATGTAGGGTTTAACTCTGCTGGTCCCATTAATCCATACTACCAAGTTCATTTTAGTCATGAAGCTGCTGTAGACGGCCAACTGAATTTTGGGGGAGATAATGCAACGGGTTATTTTGATGATGTTGTAGAAGTTTATATTAATGGTGTTCGCCAAATTTATGCGGCCAACTGCTGTGGTTCTACACATCCTTCGCCAAGTGGTCAGGCCTACAGTTTTGATATTGTTGCTGGCGATCAGATACAGATCAGGTATGCTAATTTTGGAGGCGTAGGTGGCTATGCCTTTTCTATTAGCGTGCAGTGTCCTGATTTTGATGGGGATGGTATCCCTAACCACTTGGATTTAGATGCAGATGACGATAGTATCACTGACATCATCGAAGCAGGTGGTACAGATAGTGATAATGATGGTCAGGTAGATTATCCTACTGCTGGCGATCCTAATTCTATGGTGGATACAGACATGAATGGTTTAGATGACGGCTTAGATGCTGCTACTGGCGGCTCTCCATGGCCAATGACCAATACAGATGGGAGTGGACAACCTGACTTCCTAGATATTGATGCGGATGATGATGGCATCGTAGACAATATTGAAGCACAAAGCACAACAGGCTACATCCCGCCATCAAACATAGATTCAGATATGGATGGCATAGACAATGCCTATGATAGTTCAAATGGTAGTTTTGGTGGGGCAGGGGTTACGCCGGAAAATACGGATGGTACGGACAACCCAGATTATACGGATACTGATACGGATAACGACGGTATCGACGATGTAATTGAAGGGCACGATACCAATATTGATGGCGTGGTAGATGGCTCCGATACGCCTGCTGCTAATATGGGGATTGGTGGTACAATGGATGCAGACGGCGACGGATTGTTAGACGGTTTCGATAATGATACGGCTTCTGTTGAACCGACCAATAACCTCAATCCAGAATCTCACCCCGATGCACAGGGTGGCGACCCAGAGCAAGACTGGCGGGAGTCAGATGCTTGCAATGCCAATAATGGCACTTTCATGATCACTACTGGTGGTGGTTAATACTTGAAGAATACATAAACAGCATAGTTTTTCCCGGTTGCATATTGTTTTGTGATCGGGAATTTTTATGATTTATCAGGATTGTCAATGATATGTGCATGCAAAAAATTAGCAATTGTCATATCTTTTTCCCCCTTGATACCAAGCTTTTCCCGCAGTCTTGTTTTCGCCTGACGGATGGCATGTCCACGTTGCCCAGTCAGGGCAGAAATTTCTTTCGTCGTCATATCCATAACAAAGAACGCACAAAGCCTTCTTTCTCTAAGGGTCAGGCTAGGGAATTTTGCACCAAGCTCCTGAAAGAAATCCTTGTACATCTGGTTAAATTGGGCTTCAAATTCCAACCAAACTTGATCCTCGTTTCTGTTACTGAATTTGTCGATGATCTTATTCAGAATAGGGTAGTAAGATGTGGCAAATTTCTTTTTTTCTGCGATCAGGTAATCTGCGATTTGTTTCCGACTTTCTAATAATCGAATTTGGTTGATGACATTGTTGGCCAGTTTTTTGTTCTTGAATGCCAACTTTTCCTTGAGCAATTGATTCTCTTGTTTTTTGTTTTCTACTTCTTTGGCTTGCTGTATATTCCTTTGTTTTTGTTTTTGATAAACGGTATAAAATACGAAGATCAGTATGAAGCCCAACAAGGTGAGCAGCAACGTGATTCGTGTCTTTCTGGCTTGACTCTTGATTTTTCTTTTTTCATTCTCATGCTTCATTTCTGTCTTCAGAATTTCCAGGACATTTCGTTTGATGGCCAAGCTATCTTCTACGGTTCTATATTGTACATGGTTTTCAAGGGCGAGCCGATCATTTCCTTTTTGACTGTAATGCTCATATAAAATTTGATAACAAATCGCTTCAACAGGCATATCATACAACCGTGCCGTATCGCGGGCCTGATTAACTTTCTGTATGGCCTCTTGTTCTCTTCCCGTAGCCATTAACAAATCATAAATATTCAAAGAAATGTAAACCGTGTTTCTCCGGTCATCCGCTTTTTGTGCAATCTCGTATGCTTTTTGGAACATGGCCTCAGATACTTGATATTTTTTTTGTTCATATAAAATGGTTGCAATCATGGCATAGTTTGCCACCAAGTTGTCGGTATAACCTAGCCTTTCGTTAATCTCTTTGGCTTTATAATAATAAGAAAGTGCCCTGATGGTATCCAGTTCTGGCATCATGTAAGCATTCCCTAGGTTATTATAAGCCCGGGCAGTACCCCTTTCAAATCCTTTTTCCAAACAAATATCGAGAGAGGCCTGAAGGTATGCTATTGATTTTTCTCTGTCAATTCTACCACTGTAGATATGTCCCAGCAGTGCCAGTATATCTGACAATCCAAGATCGTCATTTAACTTCCGATAAATTTTCTCGGCATGAAGCGCATAATCTAGGGCGGCATTCCAATTATTAAGGGCCAAGGCCATGTTGCTGAGATTCAGTAACAAATCAGCCTTGTTTTCAGTGGCACTTATCCTGTCGACCTGGTTTTCATATGCCCGATAAAGTGGGATGATTTTATCGGTAACATGGTTCCTGACATAGGATCTTGATAGGTTCGTTAGTGCCTGTATCTCTCCTTTCTCATATTTTATCTTTTTTGATAGCTGTAGAATACTATCCGATTCCTTAATAATATTATCGAACTGATAATAAGCAGTTTTTAAGGCATTGTTGCTACTGTCAATTTTATGAAAGATTTCATAAGGCCTTTCCCCTTTTTTATCCGAGGATGTACATCCTACTAACAAGAAGAGGGTCGTAAATAATAGTCCAAATAAACCTTTTGCAGAATCCATATAGCACATTTGTATAAAACATTTTTCACAACTTGGTGTAAATGTAATACATCCTTTAAAGAATTTTAAATTCTACCAATTGAAAAACATATTTAATAAATAGTCAATTTTGAAGTGCAACTTAAAAGGTGTTTTTGTTGTAAAATTTTGATAATCAGTATGTTAATTTTTTTTGTTACGATTTGTTACGATTTTGTTTTTGGATATCTATAGATGTATGGGGTAATTTGAATAACATTGGATTTAGATATGTCCGAAATTACTTTATTCATTGGCTTCGTTTTAACTCCTTGATTTATAATTGCATTGTAATTAATTATATCTATTTTGTTATGCTCTTATTTTGAGAGAGGTATAATTGTAGAGATATATTTTCTTTCTTCTTTTAGTGTATGATAATT
>JAHDGC010000642.1 GCA_020627865.1 Saprospiraceae bacterium
AGAAATCGTAATGGGGGCTATTGATGAAATTCCTGTCTTATCCGATAAGACCATTAGTGGCGGACGATTGAATTTGTACAATGCTTTAACATACTTTGAACCGGGTTTATGTGTAGTTACGGATTCTCTAGCTTTGGTGGACTTTTATTATGCAACACATGGGCAGGATTGGGTAATTAACTGGGATCTGACACAACCGATGAAAACTTGGCTGGGTCTTGGGTTTGATCATAAAGGTTGTGTAATGTCAATTTCTTTAATTGACAATAACCTTTCTGGAAATATACCTGAGGTATTGGGTAATCTGGGCAGCTTACAAAGTCTGATTCTAGATGACAATTGCCTGTCAGGAAATATTCCTGCTTCCCTTTTGGCACTTCCCGATTTGGTTACTTTATCTGTCCAGAAAAATAAATATGATTTCGATGGACTCGTGCCTGCTGCAACTGCTAGCCCTGAGAATTTTAGTTATGCTGGCCAGCACAGCCTTTTTACGTATAGATATGATAATACGCTTTATGTAAAAGCAGGTGATGTTTCAAACAATACTTATACATGGTTTAAAAATGGGCAACAATTCGGAAATGCGATTATCGGGGATAGTACTTTAACCATCACCGAGGGAGGCACATATCATTGTGCCGTCAGTAATTTCATAGTAACCAATGTGTCCGTGCCGGGTCAGCATTTGGTACTCGATAGCAGGCCGGTTTTCATTGAGCCGGCAATTAGTTGCCGGATGCGAGATTCTCTAGCTTTGGTGGATTTGTATTTCTCCGCAGGAGGAGCGAACTGGAACAATACTTGGAATTTAGAGACACCGATGGATAACTGGTACGGTGTTGCTTTAAATGAAGATGGGTGTGTAATTTGTTTAGACTTGGATGGCCATGTTAATCATAACAATGTTACTATAGCCATAGGGGGGAATAATCTTACGGGGTCTATTCCTGAAAGTATTGGAAACCTATCAGATATTTCGAGTCTTTCGTTGGGCAGTAATAACCTGACTGGAAGTATTCCAGAAAGTATCGGTAACCTGAGCAATCTTTCACAACTTTATCTGGCAGGAAATAATTTGACAGGAAGCATTCCGGAAACTATAGGAGATCTTACAAATCTTACTTATCTGTCTTTAACAGCAAATAGCCTCTCCGGCTCCATTCCAGAAAGCATCGGGAATCTTATTTATCTTTCTACACTTTACATTTCGGCTAATGATTTGAGCGGAAATATACCTTTGGGATTGGGCAACCTGAGCAACCTTTATCGGCTTTGGGCGGATTATAATAATTTAACAGGAAGTATTCCAGAAAGTATTGGCAATCTGACCAATCTCTCACAACTCTATTTGAGTGGAAATAATTTGACGGGTAGTATACCGGCGGATATTGGTAACCTTACTAATCTTACGGGGCTTTTTCTAAACCGGAACAACCTATCTGGGGACATTCCCGAAAGCATCGGAAATTTATCTCAACTTACATGGTTGTATTTGTATGACAATAATCTTAGTGGCGATATTCCATCATCTATCGGGTCTTTAACAAACCTCTCCCATGTCCGTATTGAAGACAATAACCTGACTGGTAACATCCCTGCTGGTATTGTTAATATGAATAGTTTGTCTCAATTTCATATACAAGACAATAGTTTTACATTTGCTGGAATGGAGGCTTTCGCGAGTATTCTCGGATTTGTAGATTTGGTATATGTTCCGCAGGACTCTATCCGTACTTATATAGATCAATTCATATTGTTCGTAGATGCCGGTGGGACTGTTTCTAATAATAAATACACATGGTTTCTCAACGGAAACGAAGAAGCTGTAATTGAGGGAGATAGTATTTACAGGCCAGAGACAGCCGGATGGTATCACTGTGAAATTACTAACAATATTGTTACAAACCCGAATGATCCTGGGCAAAATCTAAAACTCCTCAGTGAGCCTGTTTACTTTGAACCAGAGCCAGTTTATCCAGGAGACTTTAACTTTGATGGTGTCGCCGATAATACTGACCTATTATACTGGGGCTTGGGAGAGGGAAATACTGGGCAGGTACGTTCTGGGGCGAGCATTGAATGGATCCCTCAAGATATGGATAATTGGTCATCTTATGTATATGGCGTTAATAGTAAACATCAAGATGGCAATGGAGATGGAATCGTCGATTATGCTGATATAGGAGCATTAACACAGAATTATGGAAATATCCACAGTTATTATGAACCAACCAATATCGCAGCTAACGGGACAACTTACAGTATGACAGCATTGTCAGTTGATACTGCTGGACAGTTGCCATATGCAATCTCATTGAGTGTTGATGGTGCGCCAGCCAATATACACGGCGTTGCGTTTACCATTGATTTTGGTACTTTTCCTGTTAACAATGTAATTGTAGATACCACTGGATCAAGCCTTCAGCCACAGCATTATATTGTCCAATTTGACCCTGAACTTAATAAGGTGGAAATCGCACTTACCCGTATCGATAAGACGAATGTTTTATGTGATACTTCAGTTGTAGAAATTATAATAATAACTGGTGATCTGGCAGCTGAAGGCCCTCTACTTTTCAATATAAATAATGGTGAAACGGCCACTTCAAATAATTTTTATCGCATTTCTAATGCAAGCTATTTAGGCCATTATTCTGAAGTTTCTGCAAACGAAGACCAACTCAATTTATCCGCGATGATTACCCATCAGACTTGTAACGATCTTGGAATAGCTGAAATCCTAATCGACGGAGGGGTAGAACCTTATACCATAAACTGGAGCAACGGAGAAACGACTGCTCGCATTGAAAATCTCACTGCTGGATATTATTCGGTTACGGTTACGGATCAACAAGGTTTAACACGTACAGAAGAAATATTGGTTGAACAATCCTTGTTGGGCTGTAGTGGTAATTGTCCCGCTGAAATGACTTTATCTGGTCAGACAGCGGATGGAACCTATCAAGCCAATGGGATAATTACTGCTTCGGCAGTTATCGAAAGCGGCAATACGGTTTCGCTTAAGGCTGGCGTAAATATAATACTAGAATCTGGGTTTGAAGTTAAGGCCGGTGCCGAGTTTGAGGCCCTTATTGAACCCTGTATTGATTGAAATTTTATTACATCACAAATTAAAATAATGTTAAATGAACACAGTTTTTAAAATTTTGCTTTGCATGCTACTCTTGTTTCAAAGTGAATTGCAGGCACAAGGACAAGAACTTATGGTAACCCCGCAGGTAATTGCTGCTACGGGAAATCATGTTACGGTTAACAGTACCGAGTTGAGCTGGGTTGCTGGTGAACCTATTATTACTACATTGGAGACTGGAAATTATATCTTGACCCAAGGCTTTCTTCAGTCGGAAGATGTTTTCTTTAATGCCAATCGACCATCGGATCAATTGCGGATAGTTATTACACCGAATGGGGATAAGCTCAATGATGCACTTGTTTTTGAATCATTGCGGAATTACCCTGAAAATGAAATCAAAATTTTTAACCGGTGGGGGTCAATTGTTTTTGAGGCTGATCCATACCTGAACGATTGGTCGGGGCAAAGCCCGAATGGTAATCTGCTTCCGGAAGGAACTTATTTTTTCATTCTCAAACTGGAGCCAAGAGCTAATAAGCATTTGTCTGGCTCTGTAACTATCACAAAATAAAACTTATTTATAAAACAGACTTTCTTCCAAAAATCTTTTCTTTCTAATTCCAAAAGGGAATTATTAACAAACTATTGAGGAGGAAGTTTACCAAAAAAATGATATGAAAAATTTAATCTTAGTACTGGTTCTTATTGCTACCGTTTTCAATAGCCAGGCTCAAAACAACGATATTCTTTTAGCAATTCCTTATCAAGCTGTGGTGCGAACCATTACCGGTGAAGTACTTGCAAATGAAGAGGTGTCTTTAAGGCTAAGTATTCTAAAAGGAGACGGCGACGGAGATGTGGTATATAGTGAAACCCATTATGAGCTTACAACAAACCGTTTCGGTCTTGTAGGTACGATGTTGGGGGCGGGGAATCCGCTTACAGGAGATTTTAAAGATGTTAAGTGGGGCGAAGATAACTTTTACTTGCTTGTAGAAATTGATCTGGCAGATGGAAATAATTTTGAGGTAATGGGAACCTCCTTCTTGGGGTCTGTACCGAGTGCGATATATGCAGATTACGCAGCGGTTGCTGATTTCGCTACAAATTCGGGATATGCGGAGGCTTCAGGCCATGCCGAGACTGCAGAGAGTGCTGAATTCGCTACTAATGCTTTATATGCAACAGGTGCAGGTAATGCCACGACTGCGGATACTGCTAGATTCGCTACTGATGCTGGATATGCAACAGATGCAGGTAATGCCACGACTGCTGCAACTGCCCTTGACGATGAGGATAGAGACTCAACAAACGAAATTCAATTTCTTTTATTTAATGGTTTTACAAATGTTCTTACGCTTAGTAGTGGTGGTGGACTGGTCAATTTGAACCATTTGATGGATAGTAAATGGTCGAGTAACTCTCTAGGAGCTTACCGTAATGGTCGTGTTGGGATTGGGACGAGTAACTTATTAGGTGCACAGCTTACCGTAAGGTCAACTATGAAGCTTATAGATTATTCCAATCGTGATTTATTGTGGCTGAGCCAAACAGAGATCGGAGGTGGCTTCTTGGGAACTTATGGAACAAACGGTAAAGAAAATATTACGATGTCAAGTCTAGAAGGGTTTGCTAAT
>JAHDGC010000643.1 GCA_020627865.1 Saprospiraceae bacterium
GTGTAATTTAAATTAATTATAAAAACGAGTCCCATAGGGACGGCATGGCATTGCCAGAGATGCGAATCTCTGGAACGTTTGCAGAGAAAAAATTATTTAAACAAATTTAGATTACAGTGTATTGAAGCTAAATTCCTTTTCGAGAATGCGGTGAAGGTTTTTGATTTATGATAGAATGTATCCTTGGGTAATTGAGAAGTTCTATCCTTCGAACAAATACCTATCCTTCAAAACACCAAAATGATGGATCAAGTGCCCCGCTATGATATAGGCCAATGCCCTGACGGAAATGTTGGCCTGGCTAGCAGTACCTACATGTTCCGATGCTTCGTTAGAAATACTTTGAAAAAATGAAATCGTGGCCTTTCTGATGGCGAGTAACTCTATTTTAATACTTTCCACAGTTCGCTTGCTTGTATCTGCCGCTGCTGCATAATCATCTTGTTCAAAACCGGGGAGCGGCGTCTTATCATTTCTGGCAACCCGCAAAGCACGGTAAGCCATAATTTTTTCGGTATCAATCATATGTTGGAATAATTCGGCAACCGACCACTTCTCCGGGGCATACCGGAAGTGGATTTTTTCATCGCCAACCTGATCCAGCATGGCTGAGATTTCATGTTGTTGATCGATCAAAACTTGGATAATATCCTCTTCTGGAACCTTATCGACATAAGTCGCATAAAATGATGCATATTCGTTACTTGATGGCCTTTGTATCATATTTTGTATTTTTAGAATTCAGGATAAAGGTAAGGGAAATATTAGGAATCTTTTGATTAAAATCTTTTTCTTTTGTTTTCCGAAAGTTCTTGTATATTGCGTTTATAAAATCCAATTGAATTTTTGAACCAAAAAAAATATTATGAAAAGAATTATTTTACTATTTACGTTGGCAGTGTTTAGTCTACAAATTTGTGTTGTTGGGGCAGCTCCTAACGAGGCCCTTAGAAAAAACATGAAAAGCGAAAAAGATGTTGAATTTTCCAAGTATTTAAGCGAAATGACGCCAGAAGAAATAATGGTGCTTACACCGGAAAAATATAAAGAGAAAACGGGGAAGAAAATGGGATTGAAGAATGCTTTGAAACTCAAAATGGCCAAACGATTATTGAAAAAAGCGAAGAAGGCAGAGGCCAAAGGGCAGGGAACAGAAAACGCAGGCATAGGTAAGGGGCTTTATATTCTATTAGCTATTATTGGGCTGGCATGGATCGCTATGGGTATTTTTGATGATTGGCAAGGAAGTACTTGGATCATTGGATTGGTGTTAGCTCTACTTTTATGGCTACCCGGGCTTATCTTTGCCTTGATTAAGATGGGAGATTACTACTAGCTTCAACGCAAGAAACTGTATACAAAAAAAACAGGATGTAACCATTGGGTGTTACATCCTGTTTTTTTTTATCCAAAAGTAATTCTAATCAATTTCAACTCCTGTTTTCTTTGGCTGGGAACCAGAATTTCATTAGCAGAAATTTGTAGAGCATCCTTGAAGCGGAGTTTTATCCTTTGGTCATCTGTACTCAAGACACTATTTCTATCACACTTTCCATTACCGGAAATCACATACTCGCTGACTGTATTTTCATACTTGATTTCATCATTAAAAAGTACGCGCAAATTCTTCGGTGTTTTTAACAAAAAGAAAGAAGAAAACATCCCGTTATCATCTTGGGAATATTGCTTTTTATGGAGAATGTTAGACCAGTGTTTTTCTCCATCTGGGTGAATAGAAATAACAAAGACCTCTTCAAAATAATAATCAACAATAAAATTTCTATTGTCTGCACTATAGTTTGAACTGGCCCCTCCAAGTCGCCGCTCGTACTTCCGATCTCGTTCCGCGAACATCAAGATACCACCATCTTTCCGATGCACAATTTCCCTGACTTTGGTGTCCGTAATATTGCTGATGCTTTTGCCTGCTTTACCCATGAAGTTGGCAATGAATTTCTCATCGAAAGCTTTGAACTCTAAACGGAAATTTTCGGGATCAAGCGGATCAACGGATAAGAAAAAATAACCATCCGCCTTACTGGTGTGCTGAGTCGAAGATAATCCAGCTGCCGTTAATCTATTGTTGAGATTGTCACAAGAAAAATATACATCAAAGGTCAGCATACTATTTAATGGAATGGTATAATTTACTTTTTCTCCAGAGTTGCCATGCACTTGGTAGATATGAAAATGATGTTCTTCTTTTTTTAATTTTTTATTCTCTTTATCCAGAATAACAAACATGTTTGCCCTGTCATCAATAAGGATTTGAGAAAAGTCCTTGAAATAATTCATCCCCTCTGGCCGGATATTTTGTTCCCACAGTAATTTTTTCTTTTCAAGATCACAGGCCATTGCAAAGATTTCTTTTTGGGATTCTATGAAATACAACAACATGACTTCCCTATTCTCCGATTGCATTATTTTAAACTTCGGGGTAACATATCTGTTTTCATAGAACAAAATGGTACTGGAATCTCGGAGGGTTGCCGTAGCATCATAAGTATGTACCATGATGCCAATATCATTTCCTTTGCGGTAAGAATAAATCAGGTGGAAATTTTCTTCTCCATTAATGACCTCTAGCACCTTGGCTCTTTTTTCTTCCAACTCAATTTCTTTTTTCCAACTGAGCATCAGGTTGTCATCAAAAGCCTGAACCAAATGTTCATTGTTGACTTTTTCTCTATATAATAAAAATTGGTCATCTAGTTTCCCAATAATGGCATATCCATGATCGTTACGAATGGGGAGGCCTTCCGAAACGGTTACCGTTTGTGAAAATATGATGTTAGAAAAACAACACAACAGTAAAAAAAGATGTAAGGATAATTTCATGATACGATCATTTGAGAGATTTATTTGCTCCTGATTTTTAACCTAGAGGAACAAAACTATACTCGCAATCGGTAAACCTGTATATGTATAACTTTTACAGGCAGGAAAGTGATTTTCCATGTTTATGCTTTTATGAAAAAAGCTACACAGGAATAGATTTAGTGATCGAAAGCCAAGAAAGTGCGTACCCTGCCTGTCGTGCGACAAGTAGGCAGGTAATCACTAACAACAAATCACCCTAAAAACACCGCTTGCGGTTTATTTCAATAATTTTTTTGCTAAAGCATTCAGCTCTATTTTATCATTTTTTACTTCGAGGTTATTGGCTTGTCTGAACAAAAGTTTTTCAATGTCTTCCTTCGTATCGGAGTTCGTGACAACACTGTACAAGTTAAGCATTTTTTTATTACAAACAAAACTAATATAATGTTCTTGTTGTACAGTTCTGGCTTTTTGCTTTTCATCATCGGCAGAAGGCGACCTGAAGAACCAATGGGCAAAAGTCTTCCCTTTGTTATTTTGCTTAAAATCAATATTGGGTTCGATTGACTTGCCCGTCATTTTTGCAATAAAATCAACCTCATAGGCAATTCCTTTTTCCAGCATTTCCTTTTCGGATAACTCTTTTTCTGTAGAAGCACTGGGAATAAATCCTGCAATGGGTTTCGTGTACAGTTGGAGCATATCTCCATCAACGGCATATGTCGGGGTATCGGCCTCCCTTGGCGAAACCTGATCCCCAGTAATATGGATCATAAAATAGGAATCTTTATCGTTATAAACCTCCATGAATCCACTATTAGAACGGATATTTCCACTGCGGTAGTTTTCATCCCGAATCAATTTTCCATTTTGATGCTCCTGAATCCCGATCAATTGTCCGGATTTGGCAAAATATTTACTTTCTCCGTGTTTTAGATCATCCTGATAGCGTTCCTCGTGCCTTAATTGCCCAGTTTCATACCATTTCTTTGTAATGCCTTGCTTTTGTCCTGCTTTGTAGTGGCTTTCTAAACTTAGTGTCCCATTCTTATGCCAATTTTTTACAATACCTTCTGTCAGCCCGTTTTTATAGAAAACTTGTTGGTCTTTTTCCCCCGTGCTGTACCACCAGTTGTGTTCCCCTTCTTCTTTTCCTTTGACATATGATCCCTCCGATTTTTTGTTTTTATTTTTATGCCACTCCGTGCAAATTCCATCCGTGAACCCATTTTTGTAGCTGACACTTAATTTTTTATCGCCGGTCGCATACCAATGCTTTTCCACTCCGGTTTGTATCCCATTTTCAAAATACGCCTCATAAATTTTAGTCCCGTTTTTAGCCCATTCCTTTGCCGCACCATGCCGTTTGCCGTCTTTGAAGCTGATACTAGCTTGCTTTTTCTCGTCGGGAAACTCTCCCACCGCTGTCCCCGAAAAAGGCTCTTGATGATTGGGAACGAAAAACAGGCCATGAATATAGTCCAGCTCGTGGAAGAAGACTTTGTTTTTTTGTGCAAATCCTTCCGAAATGTAAAAACAATTAAAGGCTATGAAAAACCATAAAAATCTCATATGAATATTTTTAATTTTTCTTATCTATATGTGAAAATTTGATAAAAATGTTTACTTTTATAAAAGTATCCATGCTTTATATGACTGCTATTTTATTAGAACATCGACAAAAATAAGCGTTTGTTTGGAATTTATGTTTATGAAAAAAATTCAATAAACGCGCATCAGAACCAAGATTGCACAGAATATAGAGATTCCTGCTAAGGCTTAATCAGAACTAAGAATGCTTTTAATAAACTGCCCATTGCTGCAATGGGGGCAGGCTATGCATTCATGTCTGTACTGTATTTTTATCAACAAATTTAAAGTTTTAATCTATGAACAAGCCCA
>JAHDGC010000644.1 GCA_020627865.1 Saprospiraceae bacterium
CCTGTAATGCTGCGGTAGCTGCTGATGCTGCTCCCTTTAATCTCCCTAAATCTGCAATTTGCCGATCTCCTCTAAGCCCGAGGTTAAAACCAACACCGATGCCTTTCCATACAGTAAAAGAGAAACTATTGTTCCAAACCCAGTTCACAAGATCGCCTGTAGCATACGCCACCTCTCTAGCTAATCCAACGTCTGCATCTTCTCCATAGTATACGTGATTTGCATCTCCCGAACTATAAGGGATAAAGGCACTCAAGTTAGAGTTCCACTTGATTCCTCTGTAAAGCTCTTTGGTGTAAGTTGCCCCGATTTTAGCACCAGCGGATGAGATGAATTCTCCTGGCCAGTTCTTTTGGTATCCTAGCGGGTGGATAACCACTACCAAATCTGTAATAGGCAACCACGTAATACCCGCAGAAAAAGTCATTTGTCCCGGGCTATTTAAAGCGAATTTATACTTATCGTCAATAACGCCTAAACCATTTGGTTCAAAATCAATCAGAGAAGATAGCCACTTTAATTCGGCAGAAACTGCCACTTTTGGCGTAAGCTTATAACCACCTAAGGATGAAAAATCTAATAAATCACTTAACGCAACAGAAGTTGTGGACTCATCATCTTTATCCGCGCGAGAAGATGTTCTATTAAGGTTAATATTCAATCCATTTCTCCAGAAGAATTTTTCTTCGTCAAGATTAGCATAACCGATAAAACCAAGCCCCAAACCATTTGCACTTGAGTTCGGATTTCCAATTGCAAACCAATTGTTGTTAGAGGTGAGGTTAAAACCAACGGTACCGACACCACCAAATTTCCAACCTGGGAACTCGTAAATTTGCTTATCAAGAGCAACTATCTCGTCGGTTAATGCAGCAAGTTGCTCCTTTTTCGCATCTCTCTGGGTCTTTAGTTGCTCCATCGTTACTTGCGCATTTGCAAACTGAGCAGTCATCATCAATCCTAGTGCTAAAAACATCAATTTTTTAAGCCTATTTAAAAGTACTTTCTTGTTCATTTTAAAAAAAATTTTTGTTTGTAAATCAAGTATTTTTAGTATTAAAAAAAATAATATATCAATTCATATCTAATAGCTTAACGAACGTCTAACAAAAAATGTTCGTTTAATGGCATAGAAATTCTATTCCTTTACAGGTTATTTTCATGAAAAAACAATAATTATACATACGCCGTACAAGTAGTGTTTATATAGATTCAATGGGGAATAGGAACAACATACCGAAGTCAAACAATCATGTGAAGATAAAGTTATTTAATAGTCGTCACACGCACTCTTCGACAGATAATGGAGTTAAATTTGGTTTTAGAACTAATAAATATAGGTAAATCAGATATGGGATTATTTATTGTAGATTTCTATTTTTTCGCTAGTTAAAACTTTTAACGGGAATACGATCTTCTTACCTTCCGATTGTAATGTTATGGTATTCGTATCCATTTCAATAATTTCACCTTTTGCCTCGGCAATAGAAATTACATCTCCGATGTTAAAACGATTCTTACTGTAAAACGATGCCAGAAAATTGGACATTAATTCACGAGAGGCTAATCCGTAGCCAATAGCGAATGCAAATACACCTCCAGCGATCACAACGGTAAGATTATTTTTGAGGAAATCTGTTTGGATTTCTGCCTGTTCTAAACCAAGCATAATAGCGGAAACGAAAACAAAATAAAAGACAAAGGAAGCGATAACCTTGGCTGCAGGAATACCTACAGCGGAACAGGTTGTATGCACAATATTTTTAAAAAACTCTGCGATTAAGGAACCGATAACAAATATAAAGATACCGGAAACCAGTAATGGCATGTATGCAACCAGACTTTTAATAAGGTCTGAAATGACAGGCATCCCTAAAACATCGGTGGCAGCAACTCCAAAAATCAATAACATGAAGTAGTACACAATCTTCGATAGCGCATCACTAGGCAAGACGTTCACATTAGCCTTACTAATAATTTCTATTTCATTCAATTTATCGGAAAGCTTATCCACTCCGGAAGCCGCTAACACCTTCTTTATCATCCTAGCGATAAACTTGGAGATAATCCAGCCGATAATAAAAATAATCAATGCACCCACTAATCTGGGAATATATTCAATCAAATTCGTTACCAGCTTTTCTAAAAGTTCAAAAGTATCCATATTGACACTGGGGGTTTACAAAAAATTTCTACTTTACAAGGTAAATTTGCCGCAAATATACTTTAAAGTTTTTAGAAACAAATATTTTAGCGATAGTTATGATCTGACTTTGCTCCTCCTTCAATATCTCCAGGCGGATCGTTATCCAAATCAGAAGGGTTTAAAGGATCTACATTATCGTTTTTTCCTTCATGATTCTCGGTACTTCCTGAGTTAGTGATTTCTTTAATCGTATTAAAAAGATTAGGCAGATATAATTCCACTATCTTACCAATGTATTCGATGAATTTTATGCTTCCAGTGACATTTTCCCGGACAAACTCAGGGGGGGCACCTCTTCCACTACTACTCCCTCCTGTATCTTCATCCAATCTTTGAAAACTATTTTTTCCAGACATACTACAATTATTAAATGTTTGAGAATATTTCCTTATATATTTTTTGCGCCTTATGCTTGGCTCTCTTGATTTTCATTTTAATGGCACTCTCCGATTTATCGAGTGCTGCTGCGATCTCCTTTATAGACATTTCATCCTGATACTTCATCAACAGAATCGCTTTATCCCCGACAGGCACTTTTTCTAACACCACCTTTAATCGGCTCACCTCCATCTCCAATAGTTCATTATCCGGTACATCCTCCACAATATCTGGAGGGTTTTCCATCTCATCAGAAAACAGGTTTTTTTCTTTCTTTTTTCTTCTCAAAAAGTCTATACAGTAATTGTAAGTTATAGAATAGACCCAAGTAGAAAACTTTGATCGTTCACTAAATTTGGTTAAGTTGAGGTATATCTTAATAAAAATATCCTGGGTTGCATCTTGTGCTAGCGCTTCATTTTTCAACAATGAAATGCACTTGCTGTAGATTTTCCCGGAATATTTGTTATACAACATACTGAAGTAGGCAGAATCACGAGATTCGAGATAGCGTTTTATCAACTCACTATCACTCTTCTTGGAAATACCTCCTTTTCCTTTACGAACGTTTTTAATTGATGGGGTTTCCACTTATTAAATTGTCTTTAAATAATTCTGAAATACCGGATAATAGGCAATATTGCTTCTCATAAATCGCCAGAACTATAAAATTTAGTATTTGGGATGATTATAACTGTTGTCATTAAGACGTTGTTTTTCCTAAAAGATACTTTTTTCAACAGTTATAAATGTTAAATTTTTAATTCTGATAAAACGCTATAAGCAATAATACCCCAGCAGTTTTCTCAAAATAGTTAACAAATCAGGCACTCGATGGTTAAAGATACTACTTTTAATTCTAAAAAATAGTATTTGATTTTCACAAAACGATGGACAAATTGCCTTTCCTATAAAGCATATACAAATTATTAATTTCAGGTGATCTTTTTTATCTTGTCGTTTTTATGCAGTGTTCAAAAGTTTTTTAGTAAAATTTAATTGCCATCGCTCCCCCTTTCATCCCCAATGGGCCTGCCTGGCGAGCCACGCAGACAGGGTTGCTTTCGCACAATTTCCCTTTACATTAAAAATCCTCATTTTTGTCATGCATTTCAATGAATTTTATTTTACAACCTGATAGTTTTTTAATAATGAAAAAAATCCAATTTGCCATATTATCATTATGTTTTCCGCTTGTGCTTATAGCACAAGACACAGATGACAAAGATGCTTTTTTTATAAAAAACATTTACAATACGGCTCTTTCAGATGGGCGTTGTTATGCATGGCTAGAACACTTAACCACAAAGATAGGTGGTCGCCTCAGCGGTTCTGACCAAGCGGCCAAGGCGGTTGAATATACCCAACGCATGCTGGATACCTTGGGCATGAAAACCTGGCTGGAACCCTGTATGGTACCGAAATGGGTGAGGGGCAAAAAAGAAGTGGCCAAAATCGTATACCCTTCGCAAGCCGTAAAAACCCTCAAATGCACCGCTTTAGGCAACTCTGTCGGTACGCCATCAAAGGGCATCACAGCCGAGGTCATTCAAGTAAAAAGCCTAGATGACCTTGAAGGGCTGGGCGAGGAAAAGATAAAAGGGAAGATTGTATTTTTCAATCGCCCTATGGATCCTACCCAAATCAGAACCTTTAATGCTTATGGAGGAGCGGTTGATCAGCGGGTTTATGGGCCGACTAAAGCAGCTGCTTATGGTGCCGTTGCCGTTGTCGTCCGTTCCATGACCACCCGCCTTGATGATATTCCGCATACCGGCGTTACGGTGTATGAGGAAGACAACGAGAAAATTCCGGGCTTTGCAATCAGCACCAATGATGCCGAAGTGTTGGGCAAATTATTGGACAAAAAACAAACTGTCGAGCTTTTTCTAAAATCAGATTGCAAAAAATTGCCCGATGTGCAATCTTATAGTGTAGTTGGAGAAATCAAGGGAAGTGAATTCCCAGATGAGATTATTTTAGTTGGTGGCCATCTGGATTCTTGGGATATTGGAGAAGGCGCACATGATGATGGTGCAGGATGTGTGCATGCGATGGAGGTTCCTCAAATTTTCAAACGCTTGAATTATCAACCGAAGAGAACACTGCGCATCGTACTTTTTATGAATGAAGAAA
>JAHDGC010000645.1 GCA_020627865.1 Saprospiraceae bacterium
ACCCCTGCCCCTTTATCTAGGGACTCCGATTTCCTAAGCAGATATACCGCATTAGTAAAGATAGTATCAGTCTTGTTTTTTATTAAATTGAAATACCATGAATAATAGACACCCGATGTTCTAATAGTATGCCATATCCCCCCCTTTCCTGTTTATATAACCAGCAGGAAAAAAGTTAATCTGTTTTATCCAACAGTATTAAAAAACTTATTGAGCGTTTGTTTTAAAATGAAATCCGCAAATCACTTGATTCTTCCGGAGCGTATTTTTCTCTTTTTAGTTTAGACGTTTCTGAAGCTATAATTTTATTTTGAGAAATTGAAACATTAATTAAAATGTTCAAATATAACCATTTTTTCGATTTTCACTGCAATTTGCGTTCAGTAAATTCAAATTTTCATTCAGCAAACTTAACTTATGAAAATTATTTGTCAAATATCGCTACGCCATCCCGCCTTAAATCTCCCGCTGCCGACCATTCATTTCCTTTCCTGAACAGGGTATGAGTTCCCCCAAAGAACATAGCATTTCGCTCCCAAACATTTAGTTTTTCTTTTATATTTAATTGTAAACCAGCCTCTCCCAATCCATATTCTATATCAAAAACATCAGCGCCCAAAAAAGCCCGAGAACCATTTACTGCAGCATTGACATCTAGATCATACTCCAATATATTCCAGATGACTTGCCCGATTGCAGTTGGGATACGGCTTCCCCCAGCGGACCCTGTCACCATAATAAGCGCTCCTTGATCGTCGAGGACAACGGTAGGCGTCATCATGGAAGACAGGCGACAATTTTCTTTCCAACTGTTCAGGCCGTTGGGCAAGAGCGCCAATTCTCCGAGCATGTTATTCATCTGGATATCCGTTCCCTCCAAAAAGTAGCCCGCTCCCTCCCCGATGGAAGTTGTCAAGCTCACGGCATTGCCCCATTTATCTACGACATTGAAGTGCGTCGTACTTCCCCTCTTACTATTCCACAGTTGTTCTCGCCCCATAAACAGATGTTGCGGCCATAGCCTCCCCATTTCAGCCAACAACATGTTTTTATTTTCTCGAAAAGGCATCAGGTAAACTAATGCATCATAAAGTTGGGAAAGATATTCCTTACCATAAGGCACATCTGCATTGGATTGCGCTTCCAAATGCTTGAGGAACAAACCCAAAAAAGCTCCTCCAATAGCAGGGAACGGATTGCATAATACCGCCCACTTTTTATAAGGGATTCGGAAAGGTTTACGGAAAATTGGTTCATAGTTTTCAAGGTCTTTTTTCGTGATATGACCTCCATGTTCTGTATGCGCGCGAACCAATTTTTCCGCTACTTCCCCTTTATAAAATGCATCGGTTCCTTCCCGACAACAGTAATCCATAAAATCTGCGAGCCTCGGCATGCTTAATTTTTCCCCAACTGTCAACACATCTGGGCCATCAAAAAACAAAGCTCTTCCATCTGCCGATTTTTCTATGATGGGTTGTAGCAGACGAAATTCATAGTTTTGAAATGCATTTACCAGCACCCCTTCATTCGCTGCCGTGATCAATGGCTGAACCAACTCCTTCATCGGCATCGTTCCAAATCGTTCGTGTAGTGCAAAAGCGCCAGCGATAGCCCCCGGAACAGCGGAAGAGCCATGGCCCACATAGTACCGCTCCGTAGTTCCACCGAAATCTAGGTCAACAGGTATGCAACTGGCAAGATCGGAAGGACGTTTCCGTCTAGGAGTCTGACAAAAAAAATCTAAAAAATATACCTCGCCGTTTTTCGTGAAGATATTCGCAAAACTCCCTCCTCCGGCAGAAGACATACAAGGCTCTGTCAAAAAAGACATGAAGAAAGCTGCGACGGCAGCATCAATGGCATTCCCTCCATCTTTCATGACTTCGTAGGCAACGCTCGCGGTTAGTGGATGTCCCGCAGCAATAGCTGGTTTCATTGATTTTTATTTTTACCACAATCAGAACAAAGGTTCTAATGGTATATTCTCAAGTTAGGCTTACAAAGTAACAAAATTATCCAAGGAAAGCTTAATCTTGGTCTTAGTTTTTTTATCTGGATTTTAAATTTAGGCTTTCAAACTGGGATGCTTTTATAGGAACATTATTTTTATAAAAAAAGATCAAGGAAAATTCAAAAATATGAAATAATATAAATTTCGATTCTCATGATAAGTATAAGCTAGGTCATACTACTGGACAAAATCCAAATCTGTAATGGTGCCGCTCTTACAGAGCTATTACTTAGGATAAGATACGTAGTACCGACACCATTAGTATTAGTAAGCGGATTTTTCAAAATGTCCAGTAGCATAAGCTAGGTAATAAATGGTGCTATTCGCCAAATGGATCAAGCCCCCTGACGATGAGGTTTATTTTTCCTTTGGAATGCACAACGACATGGATGGCATCTTCTGTAATTCGGCTATCGAATACTTCCAAGTGATACAAACTAGCTTTTAGCAAAAGCATTTCATCAATTTCGAGATGAGACAATTCCGTTTTAGCAATATTTTTTAAATTTTGAATATCTTCATCCAATGGAAAAACAAGTTGCTCCTGTATCCTTCGGGTAATACCTTTATGGAAAAGCCACTGCATTGTTTTCAATAAAAAATTTTTTGTTTGTAATTCAAAATCTACATTGATGATTTCAATCTGATTTTTTTCATTGTTAAAAAAAGGCGTACCCAATAAATAAAAATCGCCCTTATAGTCACCTCCGATCCCTGCTTTGATGACCAGCCGCTCTCCTTGTCCGTAAAGTTCCAAGTCATTGATGATAATTTCTTTTCTTCCCTGACTATAAGTTTGCCCAACAACATACTTTCGGGCTATGGTTTCCGCTTTTTTAAAGGGCATCGTAACACCAAGGTTTATCAAAAAATCATCGCTACGAACCATATCTTTTATCTCAAGCGGTGGTAACTTTTTAGTCCTTGTATTTCCTTGTTCCTTATCCATGACAATAGCGGCCGAAGAAGTAATCCCTATCGTACATTTTATTTTTCCATCAATAACTTGCAGCGGACTCATACACAATGCAGATGGTTCAATATCTAGCCACAGTTCAGGATCTTCTGAAACTGGAATCAAGCCCTGTAATTCTTCCCAAGCGAATGCTACGTATTCCTTCAAGATCAGATTCTCACGGATTTGCTCGTCGATCATTTCCGCAATGGGTTCCTTATATCGTGCCAGCACCTGATCCGCAAGAAAGGCCACCCGTAAATCGGTAAAACCAAGTTTCAGTACCGGTTTTTCTATCCAGCGATGCGATGTAATTTCCGTTTTGGTAGCGACATTCCAATCGTTTTGTATATCATAATTTGTAGTAAAGTTCATTTCTAGCTTTCCCTCTGCCTCAAGGTTGCCCAATAGCGTTTTCTTACGCACCCATATGCTCAACGGCACATCATAATAAATACTGTTTTCTCCGAACCGGAGTAAAATGCGATCTGATTTTTTGATGAGAAAAGAAAGGGATGGATCTTCATCAACTAATGATTTTTCATTTATGGCCAATAATTCCACTTGTTCATTTATGGCCTGCTCCAAAGTCATAATATCCATCTCGACGGGGATATTTAAAACTGAGGGTTCTGGCGCTTTTGCCTCTTGGTAGCTCGCTGGCGGTTTTATGATTTGTGGGGTTTTGCAAGCTAGGGATAGGAACAGGCTGACTAACAGCAGGAAAAATATTTTTTGCAACATTTTATTTACATATAATCCAAAAGAAAATTTTAGTTTAATGAGAAGAGCATATTGCAATATGCCCATACAATTTAAGGACTAAAAAAAGATCGCATCACAGTAGGTAGTCCCATTTTATCCATGTTCAAATGTTGGGCACCGTCTACGTATAGGGTGATGCCTGTGATGTAAGATGCGAGTGGGCTTGCAAGGAAGCATACAGCATTGGCCACATCTTCCACTTCGCCAAATCGCCTCAATGGGATAGCTTTTCTGGCATCGTCAAACATTGCTTTTACTTGTGGCGGATAAGTATCCAAGCCAGAAGACTCTATGATCCCCGGAGCGACACAATTGATCCGGATATTAAAATCACTCCATTCCATCGCCAGCGTTTTGGTTATATTTTCAACGCCTGCCCTTGCAGCTCCCGTATGAATCATGCCCGGAAATCCTCTGAAAACATCGGCAATAATATTGATAATCGTACCTTCTTTTTGCGGAATAAAAAAACTGGTTGACATTTCTCTAGTCATAAAAAAGGTTCCATTCAGGTTATTGTTGATGACGGCATTCCACCCCTTATCGTTGAGCATTTCTGCCAACACCGGAAACTGACCTCCAGCATTGTTCACCAATATATCCAAACGGCCAAAATCTGATTTTATTTGGTCAGCGAGTTCTTTAATTTGTTCGGTTTGACGAATGTCGCAGGCCTTGTAATGCACCGTTCCGAATTGGCTCAATTCTTCCGCAGCCTTTTCGAGCTTATCTGTTTTTCGGGAGGCAATCATCACTTTGGCACCGTGTTCTAACATCATTTTTGCAATAGCGAAACCGATGCCGCTACGGCCTCCTGTGACGAGTGCGATTTTATTTTTAAAAAGATCTTTTGAAAACATTTTTTATCTATTTTTTCTCATCCAAATATCCAGAGATTTTATTATTGATTAAGTGTATGACAAAAAAGCGTAGAGGCGCGATGCATCGCGCCTCTACGCTTTTTTGTTTAAACCAAAGGAATTTTT
>JAHDGC010000646.1 GCA_020627865.1 Saprospiraceae bacterium
CTTTTTCATATGTATTTATTTTTAAAAGTGTTATCCGGAGAATCTAATGAGGAAAGCCAACCGGGGCCTGATTGCCCTCAAAAAATGATCTCCGGAGCGAAAGGCTACGTTTTTTGGAAAAAGAAGAAAAGCCACATTTTAAGGGACACCGTAATGATCTTTATTTTTCACAAGCTTTTAACGGTTTATTCCACCAAGCAAAAGGCCACATTTTAGGGGAGTCGCATATTTTAAATTTTATATAAAACATTTCTATCACGAATGTTACCGATTCGTATAGTGGAGATCATCAATCTTTATATAAAACAACAACAAAATTACGGTTGTGTAGTTGTTTTAATAACATTCTTGTTTTATTACTTGTTTTAGGCATAGCCAAAGCCACTGATAATCAATCACTTACAAGCACAAAGGCCACATTTTAAGGGAGAAAGGCCACGTTTTAGGGGAAAGCCACATTTTAAGGTAGGGGAAAAGCCACGTTTTGAGGGAGAAAGGCCACGTTTTAGGGGAAAGTCTGAAAAGGCATTTACACAGGGAATAAGCCACGAAATGCCAAAGGCCACATTTTAAGGGAGAAAGGCCACGTTTTAGGGGCATGTTAAAAGCCACATTTTGAGGGAAAGCTTATTCCTTCTCCTTCACTGTCCTTTTCTGCTGTTCCAACTCCATCAATTGCTCCTTTTCATTTTTATCTACTTTCTCAAAAAGCTGCGGGAAGCGTTCGGTTACTTGCTGAATAATATGGTAGCGGAAAATCCCTTTTTTGTGAAATTGGTTTTTGAGGTCATCTAAAGATTCCTTGTACTTGTATTTTCTGGCGGCAGTGGTGAACAGCTCTTCCATAAGTTCGGGATTTTCATCCAGTGCGGCGGCTGCAATATCTCCCCTACGAATCGTTGCTTCATTTCTGACAATTCTTATGCTGTTCTCGATGCTGGCGAGTTCCGCTTGCTGGTTTTCATCGGCCTTTTTCTTTTTTGTGCCCTCTTTTGCCTTGGTCTGTGTCTTGTCCGTGTAGTTATTCTTTATAGCCATCATGAGGTATTTGGCCTCATCTTTCACGCTTTTTGCCCCAACGACGTATTCCATCTTCTCCCACAGGTAATTCAGCTTCGTATAGTTTTGCAGGACTTTGGCCTTGATCGTTTCATTATCAATATACTGAAAGGGGTCTTCTATAAGCTTCTCGATGGTCAGGTGGTTTACCGACCAGGATATAAGCTGGCTGCGGATCTCTTCAATGGTTTCCAGTTGCTGGACAGACATCTGGGGGAATAGTGGTGGATTGGGTTCTGTGGCCGGTTTTTGTGTCGTAATTGTGAATACCAGCCCCTCGACGGCTTTTGAACCTTGCTTTTTTATTTCCTCGAATTTAAAAGAAAGCGTGGTGAAAGAGGGAAATTTTTGCTGTCCTTCTGCCAGTACCCTGTTTTTGAAATGGCTGTATTTTTTGCCGCTCCAGCCGCAGAGTTGGGCGAGGTCTGTCCAGAGCTTGTATTTTTTTACGCCTCCCCTCATGCTCCTGTTGCTGTACAGTTGTTCGTATAATCTCGTGAGGTATTTGCTTTTAAATTGCGAATAGATCTGTAAAGGGATGGTCGTAAATTGCCCCTTATGCAATGCCACGAGAAAGGGCGTGATCTCGGGGGTAGTCCGGACGTAAAAATATCCGGTAACTTTATCCTTGTAAACGGAAGAGGTAAAGTTGATATGCCCGGTTATCCTGTCGGAATCTATTTGGAGCGGTTTTGAATTGAGGCTTAGGATAGTCCGCTCGAATACGCCCCATAAATCTTTAAACGCCCTGCCGTCTTCCGAATAGATTGATTTCGCCTCGTGGGGGTGTATTTCAAGGAGTATCCCCTGCCCTTCCTTATATGCCCCCATCGGGTTGATTTTGGAGGTGATAAGTCTGGCTGTCCTTATTTCTCTGAGGGTATAATCATAATTCGCCCGGATTAGTGCGTTGTGTTGCGTTACTGTCGGTGCGTTTTTCTTCTTCGCCGGGACGAGCGATTGCATAAAATTATCCAATTGATCCAAAATTTGTTAGATTTTATGATATTGATGTATTTGATACTTCAAGCAAAACAAAGGTAATAAAAGTTGAACTCATAATTTCGGGGCTATCCCCTACCCTAATGGCTGCACTTGTATTTCTACAAAGATATACTTATTTACTCAAATAAGTATTTAAGCAAATAATTATTTCATTATATACTTATAATACTGTACCTTGCATCAAAATATTCAATTTATGATTATATCCGTATCTAATCTAAAAGGTGGTGTCGGGAAATCCACCATTTCCAGAAACATTGCCGTTTACTTTGCCGCAAAGGGCGAAAAGGTCTGTATCGTTGATACCGATATTACCCAGCGCACGACTTGCGAGTGGAAACAACGCCGCGAAGATGCCGAACACCGGGTGGATGTGTTCCCGATGTCAACAATGACGGCTTTGCCTAAAGACATTAAAACGCACCGGGACAATGGATATTCGGTCATTATTATCGACGGGGTGCCACAGTTAGAGGAAGTTACAACCAAAACGATCCTTATTTCAGACTTTGTGCTGATCCCTATTACCCCGTCCGTCGATGATCTCAAAAGTTTCGAGAAGTTTATCCTGCGCTATCAGGATGCGAGGGCCATATTAGCCGGGACACGGGAAATCTATGGTTTTGTGGTGATGAACAAATATTCGGGGCGCAATAATGAAGATTTAGAAATGAAGGAAGCACTTGGCTTGTTTAGTGCGCAGGGCATCATTCCACTTAACGCTTCTATCGCTGACCGTGTGGCGCATCGTCGGTCAAGCAAATACGGGCTGACTGTCTTAGAATGGGATGACCTTAAAGCCGCGGAGGAGGTCAAGGTACTTTGTGAAGAAATAGAAACAACATTAATCGAACTAATCGAACAATAATCAACGTCATGGCAAAAGTAAAAAAGAAAAGTTTGGCCAGCCTGATTGGGAATAGGGAAATCAAGCCGGAAGAAATAGAAAAAGCCACCGCCAAAGTGCATGGCAATAAGGAAAGCAAAGAAAAGAAGCCGCCGAAGCCCAAGCCTGCGGCACCCCCGAAACCCGTGGCCAAGAAAAAGGAAAAAGAAAAGAAAATAAGGGTTTCCGTCGATACGCCCGTTAGCCTTTATGTGAAAACAAAAGAGGCTGCTTTGGAGGAAGGTATGAGTTCGCTCAAGGATTTTATGCTGCATTGTGTTACGACATACCTGAAAGGAAAGGGTAAATTGTAGCTTACTTATTTAAGTATATGAGTATATAAGTACATTTTATAAACTTCTCATTTTATGATTTTAGCTTCAGCTTATTTCCTGAACGGGGAAATAAGCTGAAGTTTTTTCTGCTCCTGTGCATTTGGTCCTGATTTTCTGACCTTGTTTTTCCCTTTGCTCCCTACCCACCAAATCAAATCAAATTTTTAGGTTCTCCTTCAATATTAGGAATCAAAAATATGCGTATATACTTATTTGAGTATACACTTATTTACTTATTTAAGTATATACTCTAAGTATGAGGTTTTCTTTATGTGTTTCTGAAGCTAGAAATTAGAACAATCGAAGCGCTAGCCATTTGCTGATACGAAATTCATGCTCAAATATTATTATTTCGCATTCTATTAATGCCTGAAGCACTTTTAAATGCCGTATCATGTCTTACGACGATTCAGGCCAGAAATGCCCGTAGAGAGCCTTATTTTAATTTTGTCCAAATTGTAATTACCGGGTTTGAATCAAAATTGCAAAAAGCAGCAGCAGAATCCCCACAAAAACTTCGACAGTTTTGAATATTCGTGCATTAAGACTATAAGTAAATACTTATTTGAGTATATACTCAAATTAAAATATTCAATTCCTATCATTAATATCTGAAAAGCAAAATGATTTTCAGTTGCTTTGGCAAAATGGAAATTTTAAAAGGCAAATTTTCAACCTAACCCAAGGTTCGGATAAATAAGATTGAATTTGAAAACATCTTAGTCATTTTTTTCATTTTCACCTTAGGGCTTGCCTTGGATTAATTTTAGAGAAACATCAAAACCCAAATTTAAGTAAATACTTATTTACTTATTTGAGTATATCCTTGATTTAAAATATTCAATTCTTATTATAATGCCTGAAGGGCAAAACGATTTTCAGCCGCTTTGGCAAAATGGAAATTTTGGGAAGGTCAAATTTTTTTGGGTATAAAGAAACATCAGATAATCTGATTTAAGTAAATACTTATTTACTCATTTAAGTATTTACTTATAGTTGCTATACATAGCATAGGGAATATCACCAAATAATAGGGTAGGGCAGGGCAGGAACAACTTATCATAGAATTGGCCAGAGCATAAAAAGAGAAAAATCACGTGCTATAATATACGATCATAGCCCAATTTACCGAAATGCCCACTATTGGAGTCCCCAACTAAACCAAAATAGCAAGTAAATACTTATTTACTTATTTAAGTATATACTCAAAATTCAAATTAATACAGCCTCTCCAAAGGCCAATAAAACCCCTTTATTCATCACCAGGCGGTGAGTACAAACCCTTTTTTCTTTGAATAAGATGCTCCGCTAACTTCGAAGCCTCCAAGCTATTATCGGTTATCTTTCTGAGGTAAAACAATAATTCATTATCACCAACCGGATACTTTTTTTGCTCCTACATTAGAAGTCATA
>JAHDGC010000647.1 GCA_020627865.1 Saprospiraceae bacterium
GTCTTCCCGCCAGTTCATATTCCTAGGGCCTGTTCTTCTGGCCATAAACCCTTTGGGCAAATCCTCGATAAGTGGAACTTCTAACACTTTCTTTACGAGATTGCCGTCAACAGTGTAGATGTTGGTGGTGCTAGGGAATCTATAATAGGGAACAAGATAGGAAAAGGGTTTCTGGATGGTGTTGGTCATGACATATTTGCCATCGGGAGAAACACGAATGGAGCGGAACATTTCAGCTGCTTTCCATTTGCTTTGTTTTCCATCAAGGCTTACTTTCCAGATTTCGGAAGTGGCTAGCTTTACAAAATTGGCTTCATCTGTGGGGTTTTTCAACAAGTCCTGATAGGTTCTGTTTTGCGCCTTTTTCCCACCCTCGTTTTCTGAAATAGTTGGGCCGGCAGGAATCGCGGTTTTGGTATCAATAAGGGCTGTCCTTTTTTCGGGCAATCTGGTGTACAAAATAGCCTGATCGTCTTTGAGCCAATGAACCGCATCGTCCATGTTGGCATTGAGTACGGCTTCGGTGAGTTTTTTTACCATTGCCTTTTCAACATCAAGTACCCAGAGTTCTACACCTGTAGTTGTCGTGTTGGTAAAGGCCATGTACTTTTGTGTTGGCGACCAAGTGAAGTTGGTGAGTCTCGGGTTTGAAGGAATTCCGGATGCCGTTGTTTCTTTCTTGCTTTGGGTATCCAGTATTTTGATGTCAAAGTAATATCTGGCACGGCTGGAAATGTTTGTAACAGGGTTTATCCGCAACCCTGCAAGGCGCATTTCTGTTTCGGATAATTCGGTGATTGTTTTGAAGTTACTTCTATACAATAGGACGGCTTTACTGCCTTCATTGTTTATTCTTATCCTAGGTGCGGGGGGGGCATCGGCAAGGACTAGAATGTCATCATGGGGTGTTTGGTATTTGAGGTCTATTTGTGCTGTTAGCATAATGGGGAAACAGAGAATAAGTAACAAGAGTAAATCTTTCATGCTTGTTTTTTGTGAGTGAAGAAATAATCCAGGTGGATTGGTTTATTATAGTATAGACTAGCAAAATTAATAAAAGACTGCTAATACTGTATACTTTATTCAGAAAAAAAGCACCACATCCCAAAAATGAATGTGGTGCTTGAATACAATATACTTAAAATGAAAAAATTAAAGTTATTACACTACCTGAGATTCAGGCAATCTAACACACCTGTGTATAAAATTCAATATTTACCTGTCTTAATTTATAGCAGAATTGGAGCTACTTTCTTGAAGCCCAATAACTATCTAAAATCTAAAAGTGAGCAACGCGAACGATCTAGCGTCTAATGTCTAACATAATAACCTGCCCAATTTCTTCGCTCATATCCAGAAAATATTTTCCAGTATAAATGAAATTGAAATTAAGTTGCTCTCGCAATACTTCAAACATACCTTCATCCTTGGAGATGCTGGCAATCCAGTCTATGGCTTCGATTCTGTTGGTGAAATCCTGTTTCATGGATGTTGATTTTGGTTATAAAAATCTGGGTTCCATTTTGCTTAAGGATACATGCTTTTATATCTTTAAGACTATATTTAGGGCGTTATGGTTTATCAAAAGTTCGACTTTAAGGGATTTTTAAGAGTTTACCGTTGTAAATCTTAAAGTTTTTAAGGTTTATGGAATTTCTAGGATATTTACTTGCTGTTTTTATAATCTGCTATACACATGTATGTAGTAATATGACTATTGGTTACTTCCTTTATGCTATAACATTCCTAGACAAAAAGCATGCATCACGCCTTTGTCATAAATGATTTATAACCATTATGAATCTTCTGGAATAAAAAGCTTTAGCAATGAGGTCGTATTTTGCAATACGGCTAACTATCCGTTGTGCTATATGAACTATACAGCAATCGACAGACAGGTCATCATTGGATTGGAATTGAGATAATAAATTAAAGAGGGGTTATAAAAATGGTGTTAGCGGGATGTTTGTCTAAAAAACGAATAGGGCTATTTTTTTATATTTTAATTTAAAAAAATCTCTATAATTGAATAGCAACGCTCTCGACTTGTAATTCAAATGTAGAAGATAATTTCGGAATTCTGTAATGTTTTTTTGACTTTAACATATGTTAAAGAAATTTTAGTTGGGGTTGATTGTTTATTGTAGAATTTTAGTATGTTGTTTGTGGTTTTTTGTGTGATTGATTTTTTGTTTTTGTATGATTGTAATTATTTGTTTGTTTTTGTGATAATGAAAAATAATGATGTATAAAATTGTAATCTGTTGCTTTGGTATTTTATTTTTTCTCTTATCGGGTTGTAAGCATGATCCGATATTGGAAATTGTTGAGGAAATAGAAGAAGTAGAGGTCGAGGAAGTGCCCGAAGATGTTTCCTTGCTATTTCTATCTCATTGTCGTATGGAAAGCAACACGGCTTATAATGCCGATTTTTATACGATTGATTTTTTAAAATATCAAATCCGTTTGCTTGGAGGAGATTTGGCTAAAAATACCTCGGCAGATGTATCCGTCATGGAGACCTTTGATGGCTTTTTTGATTTTGGCAACCCCAATACGCTTTGGGCTTTGGGCAATCATGATTACGATGATCTTCAACTGGTTTCTGATTATACCAATCGGCCTCCATTTTATACCCATCACTTTAAAGGCATCACCGTTTTGGTACTGGATACCCAAGATGATTGGAGTAACTTTTCAGGTGAGCAACTTGATTTGATTACTCAGGTGACGGATACCATTGAACAGTCAGGAGCATTGGTTTTATTGCAACATAAACTGACTTGGCTTTACAATAATCTGACTATAAGTAATGAAGTCAGACCTAACGGATCCGTGGGCAGTTGTTTTCATTGCATCAATCCCAATAATTTCTATACAGATGTTTATCCGCGTCTGGTTGCAGTGGAGCAACGCGGGGTTGAGGTGTACTGCCTTGCTGGAGATTTGGGTTTTCACGACAAAACGTATCATTATCTCGATCCGGATGGCATTGAATTCCTTGCCTGTGGTATGAATCTTGATGCTTCGGATAATGTCGCCCTCGTACTAAATTTTGATGGTATAACACAACAGTTGTCCTGGGAGGAGGTGCTGGTTTCGGAACTTTGAGCGTTAATAAACCTTTTGTCTTTTCCGGATAATCATCCTTTCTCTACCTTTTCCTTTCGCCTCCATTTTGTATCATACTTTTGGACAAAATTCAAATTATAATAATGCCGGTACGCTGTACCTCCAAATTATGCCGACAGGTTCTATCATGGCATGTATGTATTGATGCCTTACTATACGGATAGACAGAAGAGCCGGAAAATTCCTGCTTCTGGGAAGTCTATTGCTAATGGTGTTGCGCTGGGTAAGTAGTGTTATATTTGATGCCCAAAGCTACTGGTTAGCTTCAAGCTAACCAGTAGCTTTGATAAAAGTCGTGGTCAATTCTGAAAATTAGCTAATCCTGACAATCCTGCTTCAGACCTTTTGCCTTATTTATACTCAATAATCTCATCCTTCTCCTCCAACAAGATATGCGCATCTCCAAAGTTTAGTTTTGCAACCTTTCCACTCCCATCCTTTTCCTGCCAGCCAGTCCCCTTAAAATCATTCGCAAAATCAAGTACCCTGTCCGGTTTTATTCTAGCACCAGCATGCAAACAAGGCTCATAAGTTGCTGTCCGATATTTCAGAGAATTTCCGGCAAGGAGCACCTGTGTCCCGTTAATCAAATAATCTATCCATACCGTTTTGAGATCATATTTACATCCAAAAAGTGCATTGTCCTTGAGGTGTTTGGCATCAAGGAAAAAATTGACAGAAATGGATTCTTTGGCTTTAATTAAACAATTCAATTCATAAGAAGCCGAAGTTAAGTAATCTTGTAGAGGGCCAAAAAACTGAAAGGTGCTGTTCTCCAAGACGAGGTCTTTATCAGTATTATTTTCAAAACTGCAATTGAAGTTCAAAGTCTTGAGCAAGGTCTTCGAGTTGGCTGTTTTGCGCACTGTGCCCACACCTTCGAATGCAACTTTTGCCGTAAGGGTTTCCGTATCTCCATTCGGGTTAAAAAACTGTGTGACGGGTAATCCTTCTGTCTTGAACTGTTTTGCCATAGCGAGAATTTCGCCAAAATTTTTGCCTTCCACTTCATAGTTGAAATAATCCCGTTGTCGCTGAATGGCGTAATTGATGAGGAAAAACTCTCCTTTGTCTACTGCTTTTTCTCCAAGTAATTTTTGTGTATCGTAATCATAGCGTTTGATGTCAAAGGGCTTGTCAAGTCGAGAGGTTTCGCAAGCGATAAAGAGCAAGATTATAGTGAAAAGCGTTAACTTGTGCATGGTTTGTTTCTTGTTTTATAAAAAGAAGCGCTAAAGTACAAATAAAAAGAGGGGATAGCAAAACAAGGAATTTTTATATCCACAAAACGCTTTCAAGAGCATCAAACTTAGTGTAAACTTGGTGCATTAGATATTTTTGCTTTATTTTACGCTTATACTAGGCAAAGTAATTTACATTGATAGCTTAAATTGATTGTTTGACAATTTTTATAAAAGATGAATTTTATCTGTGAGTTCCATAGGAACGGCATATCATTGCCAGTTATAAAATAGCTGGGATTAATGGGAGTGGGAAGAGTACGATATTGGAGTGTGTTGAGGAGGTATTGAGGGCTGGT
>JAHDGC010000648.1 GCA_020627865.1 Saprospiraceae bacterium
CGTAAAAAAACCGTAGCGTTACAATGCATTGTGACGCTACGGTTTTTATATTCAAAAATAATTCCTAGCTACCTATTGATAAACTCATATTGATACATACCCGGGAAATTCTCGTAAATCCCCTCCAGCTTAACCTTACCTTTTGCCTCTTCCAACTCTGCCACTAATTCACTGATGGTCTCGACCTTGTTCTCATTCACTTTCATGATGATAAAGCCCGGATCCATGTTAGTATCTTCAATCCGACTTCCCCGATAGACACTAATAACCTTGACCCCCTTTACCTTGAGGCGGTTCATTTCATCACTCCCCAAATCCCTTAGTTCAAAACCAAGGTCATCTAAAATTTGCGCGTTAAAAACAGCAGACAAACTTTCCGTATTATCCTTATTTTTAAGAATTACCCTTGTTTTATAGGTTCTGCCATCTCGAAAGTATTCTACATCTGCAGTATCGCCAGGCCGAAAACCGCCCACCTGTTCCTGCAATTCCGGGATAGTTTTGGTTTTCTTACCATTAATACTAACAATAACATCTCCTTTTTCAAGGCCGGCATTCTCTGCCGCACTATCATCATAAACCCTAGTAAGATAAACCCCCTCTGCCTGTCCAAGCCCGAGCGATTTTGCCCGCTGATCTGTCACTTCATCAATTCCGACACCGAGAATGGCACGCTGAACCTTACCATATTCCTTCAAATCTTTGACAACTTTCTGGGCAAGATTTGCCGGAATGGCGAAAGAATATCCTTCATATCTACCAGAGCGCGTAATGATAGCGGTATTCACACCGACAAGTTTGCCCGCAGTATTGACGAGCGCCCCGCCACTGTTCCCGGGATTAACCGCAGCATCTGTCTGGATAAAAGATTCTATAGAATAAGCCTGTTCCAAAATATTGATATTCCGGCCTTTAGCACTAACGATCCCCGCCGTTACAGTAGACTCCAGATTGAAAGGGTTCCCTACGGCCAGCACCCATTCTCCAACTTTTACCTGATCTGAATTTCCAAAAAGTAGAAAGGGCAAATCCGTTGTTTTCACCTTGATCAAAGCAAGATCTGTCAAGGGATCCGTACCGATAACCTTTGCCTTAAACTTCCGTTTGTCATTGAGAGTCACTTCGATATCCTTGCCTTCTTCAATAACATGATTATTGGTAACAATGAACCCATCGGGAGAGACAATGATCCCGGAACCGGAAGAACCGCCGTAAGAACTCCCCCCCCACCAATCGAAATCGCTTTCGGAAGAAGCACGGATATTCACGACAGCCGGCGTTACTTTAGCAGCAGCTTCTGTAAAGCTAGTTGGCGTTGCGGAAGAAAAACTCCGTTGCACATTTTCGGTGAGCAAATTGTCAACATAATTGGCATAACGGGCAGGCGCTTGTTCCTGAACAATAAGCTCTCGTGGCCCTTCCATATAGCGATAACCAGCGATAGCCATTAAGGCACTAAATAGAGAGCATAAAATAACAATTGCGATATTTTTCATTCAAGTTGTTGTATGAAGTAAATTAGAGATTTTAAAGATTTGTTGAATTTACAAACACTAAACATAAGTTTTAATCATATTCAATATTCATAAATTTATATTTTTTTTGGGGAATATCCCAATATATAAGGTATATAATTAACGGGATAGGTCAATTTTAATTGTTCAGGTAGTATTCCTATAATCTTATTTAAGTCCGCTTGGTTACATCGCTAATACAAAAATCAATCCTTCAGCGTAAAGCGCCAATTTAAATATTAGTACAGCGTGCAAATATAAAACAAAAAATTGAAAATAAAAACATTTTGATTGCATTCAAGTATTTTTTATGAAAACTATTATTTTGCATAATTTTATCTTTTCTTTACCTTGTAATTTTAACCCCTAAAGCTCATTTTAAACAGTTTCTAAAATTTTCAATGATATGGCTCGAAAAAAAGAAGTAGAAAAACCGAAAAGTCCTTGGGAAGAATGGGACGGAGAATACATCGGAAATATCTGGGGCTGGAACAATTCCTTTAAAGCACTCCTATTTATCCTGATTATTGTTGCCATTATGGCTTACCGATTTTGGTCGCTGGGTATTAGTCCGTTAGATAACCCTCCACCTCCGGAAAAAACGGAAGTTTCGCCGGTAGAGAGCAGAGAAATTTAAATTGATAATTCTTATATAAAGCATTTTTATGATTCACTTTTATAAATATCAGGGCACCGGTAATGATTTTGTCATTATAGATAACAGGAATATGCAGTTTCCTAAGCAAGAAGCACTGGTCAAAAAAATGTGTGACAGGCGATTTGGTATCGGTGCAGATGGTTTAATCTTATTGGAAAATGAAACCGGCTACGACTTCAAAATGCAGTATTATAATGCGGATGGCAACGAAAGCACCATGTGTGGAAATGGCGGGCGTTGTATTACGGCATTTGCCCGAAAACTAGGAATCATTGAAGAAAAAGCCTTATTCTTGGCTATTGATGGGCCGCACCATGCACGGGTAAGCCCCGATAATCAGGTAGAATTGCAAATGTCGGATGTGAAAAGTGTAGAGATTGGGGATGGTTACTATGTTTTGGATACGGGTTCTCCGCATTATGTCATTTTTGTGGAAGATTTGGATGATATTGATGTGGTGGAAAATGGGCAGGCAATCCGGTATTCCAAGCGGTTTCGGGAAGAAGGGGTTAATGTCAATTTTGTAGAAAAAACAACAGAGGGCATCCTTGTCGCTACTTATGAGCGGGGTGTGGAGAATGAAACCTTAAGCTGTGGGACAGGTGTTACGGCGGCGGCGCTAGCTTATCATTTGTCTGGAAAGATAGCGCAGTCTGGCACCGTAGCTATTCAATCCAAGGGTGGCAAGCTGCAAGTTCGGTATGAAGCTGTGGAAGATGGTGGTTTCCGGCAGATTTGGCTTTGCGGAAAGGGGGAGCTGGTTTTTGAGGGGGATTATGGAGGATAGGCTTTTTATGGTGCCTGTACGGTGTACCCTGTCTGCGTGAACTTGTTCAGGCAGGCTCAAAATTTATTCCTTATGATTTTTTTCTACAAATAGAGCCGGAACGCTGTTCCTTTCATAGCTCCATAGGAGCGACACCATTTGTAGAATTACAATAGGAAGCCATTACAAGGTGCAGAGCACCGTCCTAGTTGATTCATAAGCATTGATCTTTAGAAATTTCATTAAAGTCTAATCCATTTCCAATTCTAGATTCAGTTTAGCATTAGAAAGTTCGCTATAAGCATGTTGATCGCCTTGTTTTTTGGCTATCCGCATCCCTGTTTGGTAAATCTCTAAAGCTGGCTCAAAGTTCTCCTGTCTTTCATATAATTTTGCCAAATGGTAATAGCAACCGACATAATCCGGATGTGTCGTTTTAAGTTTTATATAAAAGTCCAAAGCCTTATTTTCATCCGCTATTTTTTCGTATTCTTTTGCCAAAGCGAATAGTAAAAATGCATCTTCTGGGCTGTTTTGCCAGAGACCGAGCAACTGATGAAGTCTTTTGTTTTCTGAATTCATAAAAGGTATACAATTTTGTCAAAAAAATGCAATTTTATTTAAAAACACATTACCATATATATATAAATCTGTAGATCAACAAATTAAAGCCAAGTCCAAAATTAGCGAAAATTCGTTAATCCTTTACTTTTCATTGAATATTACATATATTTGCACTCCGTTAGCCGATGGGTACATTTCTCCCTTGTATCCAAGCTACCAAATTAAAGCAAGCCATTAATATTTTGCAAAATAAAGAAGCCCATCAAAACTTAAGGCTTCAAATATGCGATAAACTCTTGAAAAAATGAAATTATTAGTTTGTGTAAGTAAAACACCAGAGACAACGGCAAAGATCAGCTTTACTGCCGACAATACGGTCTTCAATACAGATGGTGTACAATATATCATGAACCCTTATGATGAATGGTATGCACTGGTTCGGGCACTGGAATTGAAAGAACAATTGGGGGCAGGCAGTGTTACGATTATTAATGTTGGCCCAGCGGCTAATGATCCGGTGATCAGAAAAGGGCTGGCCATCGGTGCTGATGATGCGGTCAGGATTAATGCTGATCCGCAAAGTGCGATGTTTGTCGCCAAGCAAATAGCGGCCTATGCCAAGGAGCAAAATTATGATATGGTTTTCTTCGGTAAGGAAACGATTGATTATAACGGTGCCGAGGTTGGCGCTATGGTAGCGGAATCATTGGATATGCCTTTTATTTCTTTTGCGACAAGCATGACGGTAGAGGGTAATACGGCAACCGTGACCAGAGATATTGAAGGTGGCTCTGAGGTTATTGAACTGGTGACACCTTTTGCACTCAGTGCGGCGAAGGGCTTGGCAGAGCAAAGAATTCCGAATATGCGCGGGATCATGATGGCAAAAAGGAAGCCGTTGAATGTGGTGGAGCCTGTTGAATGTAATGATCCGGCTAAGGTTGTTGGGTATGAGTTGCCAGGCGAGAAGTCTGATGTAAAAATGCTTGATCCGGAGAATATGGAGGAATTGATTCGGTTGCTTCATGAGGAAGCGAAAGTAATTTAGATGTTAGATCGCTTCGCTTTTAGATGTTAGACCATTCGCTAGCGCTCATTGTCAGACTTGCGTGTTCTGAAGGGTAATCTTACCTTAGGGTGTTGGCTAAGTTTTAATTAGAAAATTAGATT
>JAHDGC010000649.1 GCA_020627865.1 Saprospiraceae bacterium
ATATTGGAGGGCACAAACAGCTTACAGTACACTTTGAGACACAGATCTTCGGTAAAGTGAGTAGACCAAACAAATGAATTACTTGTTCCCAAACAAAATTACAGACCTTTATAAGGGTATTAAATTCAAGATTTTAACATTAAAAATATATACAAAAACTACTCACATTGTCGTTTTGGCTAAAATTTTGCAGGATGTTGTATGCAAGTAGCAGTGCTTTTATCCCTTTATGCATGAAGGGATAAAAGCCTACAGATTTTGTATCTGGTGTATTACTAAAAACAAGAAAACATTAAAATGACCTTAGTCCCGCAGTCACACGTCTGGCTTTCTGTTCATTTATACTATAACGAGCCTTGGGAGACTTTCCTTAAGGAAGCGATACAGCCTTACCTCAAAATTGCAATGGGGACAGGGATCGTTGAAAAATATTATTTTGAGAGAAATTGGGAAAAAGGGCCACATATTCGGCTTCATATTCTGGGAGATGCCTTGTTGCTGAACAGTATTTTAAAGGACAATCTAGTCGAGCATTTTGAAAACTACTACGAGTCTAAACCTTCCAAAAGGGTCGAACCTATCTATCCAAAAGATTTTCCAGTGGACAAAATGTGGCACCCCAACCATAGCATCCAATTCGTGGCGTATCGGAAAAGTCTCAATATATTCGAACCTCACAAACTACGCTCCCTTATTTCAGATCATTATTTTGCTTCCACGAAAGTATGCCTAGATTATATTGCAACAAATTGGACTTATGATGATATATGGAAAACCGCCATAAAACTGCATCTGGCCTTTGCATTTGCGCTTGGTATGGAATTCCAGGTCATGGAATATTTCTTCTCCAACCTTTTCAAGAAAAATTTGGTTAGATCCACAAAATTACAAAACCCAGAGACGATATCATCTCCTACACAATCTACCGAAGCACTTAAAAACTCCTTTCTCATCACCTATCAAAAACAAAAGGATAAACTTATCCCATTTGTCAGGGAGATGTATCACGCATTAAAGCAAGAAAATTCTGTAGAAAAAAACTTAGGCAACTGGATAGTTCGCAACCAGCAGATAGCTGGCCAAATTACTTTAGCAGTTACCCAACGAGAAATACGCTTGAATGAAAATAAATTACCCAGAAATGGTATCCAGAAAATCATCCCTAAAGAAAAATTAAAGTACTGGCCCATTTATGAAAAAATGATTGCCTCGACGAATAATCGCTTGGGCATATTGAATAAAGATGAGGCTTTCCTCGCTTATATTATGTCTAAATGTATCCTCGAAGTAAGAAAAGAGTTCATAAATAGTTAAAATTTATGCAGGTATAAATAGCTAAAATTTATTCATACATCAATAAAATTTATTCTTTTTTACAAAAAAAATCCTTTCCTCGTAAGTTTATTTTATTTTTGCAAAAATAAAAGGAATGACCATTACACAACTAGAATATCTTGTAGCAGTTGATACTTACAAGAATTTCGCGGAGGCGGCTAAACATTGTTTCGTGACCCAGCCAACGCTCAGTATGCAAATCAAAAAAGTAGAGGAAGAACTAAACGTATTGGTTTTTGACAGAAGCAAAAAACCCGTGCTTACCACAGATATTGGCCAGCTCATCATCAGGCAGGCCCGGACTACAATAAAAGAGGCCAACCGAATCAAGGAGATTATTTCAAACCAGAAGGATGAAATCAGCGGCACCCTCAGAATCGGGATCATCCCTACCCTAAGCCCATACTTACTCCCTTTATTTATCACTGATTTCATAAAAAAATATCCCGATGTATCCCTTATTATTGAAGAATTGTTATCGGATCAGATTATAAAAAAATTAGATTCTGATTTACTAGATGTCGGGATACTGGTCACGCCACTGGAAGAGAAATCCTTGATCGAAGTTCCTTTATTCTACGAGGCTTTCGTGGTTTACATGTCAACAAGCCACCCTTTTAACGAGCGAGATCAGATTGATTTTTCTGATCTTGATATCAATGAAATGTGGTTACTCAAAGAAGGGCATTGTTTCCGTTCCCAGATGATTAATATTTGTGGTGAGCAGAATAATACCTCCAACAATCAATTGCGGTTTGAAAGTGGTAGCCTTGAAACCCTCAAGCGCATTGTAGAGATGCAATATGGATACACTTTGTTACCGGAACTCGCATTAAATGGCTTGGCCAACGAGAAAAAGGAGAAATACGTCCGGCATTTCAAAGCCCCTAAACCCGTACGTGAAGTCAGTCTCGTCGTACACAGAAGCTTCATGAAACAAAAACTGATCGAGTTGTTGCAGCAAGAAATCCTGCGGGTTATCTCGGATAAAATGCAAAAGAATAACCGAGGCAAGTTAATTAAGTGGGCTTAGATACCAGTAAGTAGATGCTAGATATTAGACCTGCCTGCTTGTCAGCAGGCCAGGCAGGTTTTAGACTCACTTCTAACTGATTATTGGATCTTTACCAAAATTTAATTGTAAAATTAATTTTGTCTTACTACTTAAAAGGGATAAAGTTCCACCTTTTTAACTGTTTAAATTTCTCCCACAACGGCCTCCGTTACATTTATAATATGGTCGCCTATTTTTTCCAAAGATGAAAACAGATTGTTATAAATCATGGCACTATTCACATTATAGTCTGTTGTGCCCAGGTGCCCTAGATTCTCCTGCCGCATGGTATTGCGCAGTTCGTTAATTTCCAATTCTTTCTCCATGGCCAAGGTCTTATCCACCTTCCCATACTGTGGGGCAGACAAATTCTCGACCATAATCAAAAAGGCCTGATCGATTAAGGCAAACATTTCCGCGAGTCGATCCCGCTGGTGTTGGTTAAACCAAATTTTCTGCTCGATCTTTCTTTCTATTGTCTTTGACATCTGATAATAAATGTCTCCGATTCTTTCCAGATCGTTGCAAACATTCATGATGCTCCGGATTTGAATCGACGTTGGCGGCGTAAGTGCTCTTCTTGAGATTTGTGTCAAATATTCCGTCATTTCGATCTCTACCTGATCTGTTATATCTTCATACTTGGCCAGTTTTTTTAACCACTTATTCTGTTTCTTGGATTTTGTGGCGGTCAGCAATTTTTGGGTAAAGCCAGACATCCGGCTGGTCACCTCTCCAAATTTAGCCACTTCCTTTTGGGCTTCCATGATGGATAGTTCCGGTGTTTTAATCGGGTTGTTGATATATTCCAACCGGAAATCCTCATCCTCATCTCCACGAGCCGGGACAATTTTCGTTACCACCTTGGCGATAAAAGGCACAAAGCCAATCATCAAAATTGTATTGATAATATTAAATGTCGTATGGAATAAAGAAATCTGTAATTCCTCCTGTCCTTTATCTAAATCAGGGATAAAATTGGTAAGAAATGCCTCGAATGGCTCCCACATATCCTTAACAAATCCGATAAAGAAATTGAATAAACAAACCATCCAGATTACCCCCAGCACATTAAAGATGAGGTGGGCACGGGCCGCTCTTTTGGCGTGTACATTCCCCACGAGGGCAGCGACATTTGCGGTAATCGTTGTACCGATGTTTTCTCCCAAAACCATGGCAGCGGCTACTTCAAACGGGATCACGCCATTGTACAAAAGTGTGAGGGTTAGTGCCATTGCCGCACTAGAAGATTGTATCACTACGGTGAGGACTGTCCCTACCCCAACGAACAAAATCGTGGACAAAATGCCGTAGCTTGTCCAACTTCTCAAAAACTCCAAGGCTTCGGGATTTGCCCTCAAATCTGGGACAGCATCTTTCAAAGCGGCCAATCCGATGAATAAAATGGCAAAACCGACAATAGCTTCACCTGCCGACTTCACAATGCTTTTATTGACAAACATCATGGGCAGGCCAATACCCAAGAGCGGGTAGGCAAATGCCGAGATTTTCATTTTAAAACCAAAAATAGAAATCAACCATGCCGTTACGGTAGTACCGATATTGGCCCCCATAATCACGCCGATGGATTCTAGTAAGGTAAGTAAACCCGCATTGGCAAAACTCACGACCATAACCGTTGTCGCGGAAGAGGATTGCAATAATGCCGTAACGATGAAACCACTGAAAACACCAATAAACCGGTTGCTGGTCATTGTTCTCAGGATCTGTCTCATCTGAGAACCTGCCGCTTTTTGAATGCCCTCACTCATGACTTTCATACCATAAATAAAGAGACCTAATGAACCTAGTAAGGTTAGGAAATCATAAAATCCAAATCCCACAGTTTTTTGTTTTTTAGTTTAATCAAAAGCCCCGGCTTTTCAGAAAAAAATAGTTCAGTAAGTGGGTGGCCAAAATTAATCGTACAAATCAAGTGCTAAACTGCTCATTGGCAAGTGCTTACTTTTTACTTTGAGTACTTTTAACTTTGTACTTCTACTTACTTATCAGTTGGGGTAAATATAAATTTTATACAAAGAAACATTATTCATAAGTAATATTAATATTTTAGTCCAATTTTATTCATAATTCTATATTAATTTATCATTAAATATAGGAGATCGGTCATTTTTCGGGCATATATTCTCTTTGAGCAAGGCGGAGATTTTCTTCGTGGGATTTTTTTAAGCTTCTGCCAAAATCGTAGCGTTTGGCAATCCAGTCTTTGGTGAATAAATTTTGCCCTCGACCAGCTCTTTTCAAAAAAAGCAGGTAATC
>JAHDGC010000650.1 GCA_020627865.1 Saprospiraceae bacterium
AATACAAAACCGTAGAGACGCAATGCATTGCGTCTCTACGGTTTTGTATTCAAATTAAAAAATTTAAAACAAATACAATGAAGTTATTTACACTTGCTTTTCTGATGGTTGGCTTCCTCCAATTCAATTTTGCACAAACAGAAGAAAACCTAAAACGAGAGAAAGAAATTACGGCTAAAACAAAACAGCAGCAGCCTTCAGAAAACAAGACAAGCACTGCAACGCCTCAAGAAATAGCCGATACGAAAGAAGCCCAAACACAAAATGACGACGAACAAAAGTATAAGGTGGTAGATGAAATGCCCCGCTTCCCCGGTTGCGAAGAAGAAACGGATGCATTATTACGTGATCAGTGTGCTAACAAAAAAATGTTGCAATTTGTATATCAAAATGTGCGCTATCCTAAAGATGCCCTTGATAATGGAGTAGAAGGAACGACTGTTGTCCGTTTTGTTGTAAATGAAGACGGTTCCGTTTCTGATGCCGAAATTATAAGAGATCCTGGAGCTGGGCTAGGAGAAGAAACCCTCCGAGTTACACAACTGATGAATGAAATGCCAGAAAGGTGGATTCCCGGTATGCATAAGGGGAAAGCTGTAAAGGTTTACTTTAATTTGCCTGTAAAGTTCAGGTTTTAGACATATTGAAAAACATACAAATGAACAAGTTCGAAAAACAAATTGAAGTCCGGTGGTCAGACTGTGACCCCAACGGGCATGTCTGCCATTCCAAGTACTATGAATATGGAGCGCATGCCAGAATACGATTTTTTGATGCTTGTGGGTATGGAGCCACCAAAATGAAGCAGTCGAATTTTGGCCCTATCCTATTCAAGGAGGAATGTTCTTTTATCAGAGAAATCCGACCAGATGATACCATTCGAGTAAATTTATTGAAGGGAGAAATCTCAACAGATGGTTCGAAATGGGTACTACACCACGAGATATTCAATCAAGCGAGGAAAAAGAGTGCACATATTACCATAAAAGGTGCTTGGATGGATCTGAATCTTAGGAAATTGACGGTTCCTCCGGTTGAAATGGCGGAGGCATTACATGGATTACCCGAAGGAAAAAATTATATTTATCGAAAAAAATCCAGCCGCTAGTTGTTAGACTTTCAAAAAAATAGGGAAAAGTAGGAAAAATCACATAAAACGAGCACTTTTCTAACCCTTTTATGTGATACGACTAACCATTTATAAGGATATTACAAAATCACCCTTAGCGGTGTTTTATAGCCGAGAACAGTTCCCGATATTTGTGATATAAAGTTAATATTAAAACTTGCTCAAAAGCAGTTTTTAAAGATAATGTATAATGGAGTGGAAAACAGATGTGACTAATATGTAGCCGCATCTGTTTATTTTTTTCGAAGTGTTCTATGTGTTACAATGTAAAATTCTTTCCATTCACAGTTTTAAGAATACCAGCGATTCATCGGTATGAATTTCACTGATGTTAACAAAAATAGTGGAAAAATCGGAGTCGAAGGCCTCTTCAATAATAGTATCTAAGGTGATATGCCCACAATTCACGAATAAAGACTCGTTATTTTGAACACAAGTTATCCCAACATTCATAATGGTGAGGTCACCATAATTGAAAAGCTTCCCCGAGTTGGTCATGCCATTGTGGAACATACAAAAACCGTCGATAAATAGCACGCCGGATTTTTCAATGGCCATTCTGCCTCCTTTCAAAATATTGATATGTCCGACCGGTGGTACTATATCATCAATGACTGGGGAATAGCCCGAGGCTTCCGTAACATCAGGAATGATAACAGCATTGCAATAATCAGGAACTCGCTTAGTGTTCCAATTACTAGCTGTATTCCAGTCTGTTTCTGCCCCTGGTGTTCCTCCCCTCCAGTAGACACGTGCACCGATTTTTTCAAGAGATGGAATTGGTCTCATAAATAAAAATTTGGAATCATAAAATCTGGGATTAAGACAAAAATATTTTGCCTCAAAATTTGTTATTTCTTTCTGCTCATCTGGTAATGTAGTCGTTCTATCCTTGTAATTTTTTCGGAGTTATGCTCTGCACAACATTTACCTTACTTCGCAATACACATGCTTTACGAATTATATGTAATTAAACCAACACAATAAAGAAGCCAAAGTATTATCGTACTGTACATTTATAAAAAATAAATTCATGTTTAATTCGCAATTTTCTTCAAGGCATCTGTAAAGCGGTCAAGGTCTTTTAAACGAGTATACGTGTTTGGAGTTACCCTAATACCACGAAATTTTTCTTTAACTATTGGGACAACATAAATGCCATACTTTTTCATCAATGCTTTTGCTAATTTATGCTCATTCATCCCCGTTAAGGCAATCAAACAAATTGCACAAGAATCTTCTTTCCCAGATGCACTTTCACAAGTAATGCCCGGTATCGTTTTGGCTTTGTTGAGCCAATAATTTTTCAGGTAACGCAAGCGGGCTTCTTTCCTTTTTGCCCCGATCATTTCGTGAAACTCGATAGCCGCTCCGATAGCCATTTCCTTCGGAATCGAACGTGTACCCAGCGATTCAAATTTCCGGATATTACCCGATAAGGGTTCATCCGAAGCTAACAAAGGATACACCTTTTTTATTTTTTCTCGCTTGATATATAACATTCCGGTTCCGAAAGGGGCACAAAGCCATTTATGCAAACTCGTACCCAAATAATCACAACCCAAATCCGTAATTTTGAAATCCAGCTGGGCAAAACTATGGGCAGCATCAACCAAGACTTCTACCCCCTTAGCATGCGCCACATCAACGACCTCCTTAACCGGCATAATCTGTCCATCCCAATTGATCATGTGCGTAATATGAATCAATTTCGTTTTATCCGTTATGGCTGCATTATATGCCTCAACTACTTTATTTTTATCCATAATCGGAAAATCAAAACTCAGCCACTTTAAAACAATACCTTCTCGCTGCTCTCGCTGTTTCCATGCATTTATCATGTTGGGATAGTCCTCCTTGCAAAGTACCACCTCATCTCCTTTCGTTAAAGGCAAACCAAAAATTACGGTTTCCAAGGCTTCGGAAGCATTCCTGTTGATGGCTATTTCTTCCGCAGAGCAACCTGCCAGCCCTGCCAAGCCTTTCCTGATCGGTTCTCGTTTCTTGCCAATGACCTGATACATATAATGCCCAGGTGCCTCATTCGCCAACTCCGTATACCTTGTCAAGGTTTCTCGGACGACCTTCGGTTGTGGGCTAACCCCTCCATTATTCAAGTTCAGCAAAAGTGGAGAAACCGTGTAAGCCTGATGAATTTGATTCCAGAAGTCTTCATTTCGGGCACATTCTTCGGCCGACAGGTGCGCTACTCCGGAAACGGTATCTTCCAATGCCTTAGCTAAAAGCTCATTCCCCCAACTCCCCAACGCCAGTGTTCCAGTGGTTACGCCTATTTTTGAAATAAAATTTCTTCTGTTATACTCCATAAATCAAATTCATGATTAAAATAGTTGGCTCTTCATAATAATTAAGGGAACGGTGCTCTGCACCCTGTCTGCGTGGCCCTGTCTGCGTGACTTGTCAGGCAGGTCGCCAGGCAGGCTCATATTTCTCTTTTTGCTACTATTACTACGAACGGTACCGCTCCCGTCTTTCAGCCGGACAAGCCTCTGGAGCTAGCAAAAGCCTGCCTGAACAAGTTCACGCAGACAGGGAACGTAGTTCCGACCTCATTTGTAGAAAAAGGCAAAAAGAATTAGCTTTAGAGCCTGCCTGGCGAGCCACGCAGACAGGGTACATCGTACCGGCACCATTTGTCATCCACCTAATGCTTTACAAGATCAACATAGTTTTGAGACACTAATTATTGATTTGTTCTCGTTATCTATTTACGCTAAAATACATAATAGCAAGATACGCCAACGAACAACTATTTCATATCTTATAAAAGCCAACTTCTTACGACTAAGTATAGAAGTAGCATCAACCTAAAGCTTATCTTTAATTGATTGAGAGAACAGACAGGAGCTACGTTGTGGAGGACATGCCTATTGAGGAACGTTTAATATCCCCTAACTTTCAACAAAAAAAGACAATATGATGCCAAATGTCAAATGCAAGACTTTTTTAATATCAAAACATGGTAAAACTTGGTTTTTAAATCAAAAAACACTATAGACACAACAATATATACACACTCACCTCTGTTGCCATTAAGTATGCATTTATGATTTAAAAATTTAGTACCGAAAATGAAAAGCAGGACAGCTGCAATGTTCAGAAAATAAACCCGCTGTTGTTAAGTAGTATAATTCTTGGTTCCCCAGATTTTCAGTGAAAAATTAAATTTTAATATTAACGTTCTATTAACGACATAAAATCTGGAAATGCGTTAATTCAATATTGGTCAACAAGTGTTTATGTTTTTAACAACCCACTTGTTATTTGGTATACTCAAGCTAAAATGACTCACAAACTGTTGCTGTGTCAACATTTTCAACCGAGTACAAATGGTTCTTACTGTAAATATATAAAAACAATATCATGCGCGTCTATTTTTCCCTGATTTTATTTTTTTCTGTGTATTTTCTTACAGCGCAGGATTCTCGTTTCGGAATTTTAGACCAGCAAGCCCCAGCTTGGGAAATTCCTTATTGGATAGATGAATCAGGCAAAGAAACAACCTTAGATC
>JAHDGC010000651.1 GCA_020627865.1 Saprospiraceae bacterium
GCAAGTCCGGTTCCAGGGTTTACCAGTGCAATAAATGATTTGCAAGCAACATTCTCTAATAGTTCAACGAATGCCACTAGTTATTCTTGGAATTTTGGAGATGGTAATACCAGTACATCAGAAAATCCAGTACATTTCTATAATGCAGGCGGTGTGTATACAGTGACTTTGACCGCAACAAATAACTGCGGCCCTGTTACCTACGAACAAGAAGTCTCCATTCAGGGGGCTTTGGTTGCACCGGCACCTGCTTTTGGCGCTGATATGGTAAATGGTTGTACACCGATGACAATACAATTTACCAACCAGACAACTGGAAGTGCAGACAATTATGCATGGTCTTTCCCCGGCGGAACTCCTGCTACTTCAACAGAAACCAACCCGACGGTAACCTATAGTGAAGCTGGGGTTTACTCGGTATCTTTGGTGGCATCCAATGAGGCGGGAAGCAATACGGCTTCACAAACAGATTACATTTCGATAGGTGCAGCACCAATAGCAACATTTTCCGCAATGCTAGGGCAAGAACAAGGAGAATTTAGTTTTGTAAATAACAGTACAAATGCAGATGGGTACACCTGGGATTTTGGAGATGGCAATACCAGTATGGATGCCAATCCATCGCATACGTATGCCGAAAGTGGTTCTTATACCATTACAATGTCTGCAACCAATGCTTGTGGAACGGTAACGGCAACGGAGACGGTTCAAGTTGAAATATTGATCCCTTTGGCGGTAGCTTTTACGGCTTCCAATAATGAAGGCTGTACTCCTTTTACGGTGGAGTATGCTGATCTTTCTTCTGCCAGTGCAACCGCATGGAACTGGAGTTTCCCGGGCGGAACACCTTCCTCTTCAATAGAACAAAATCCAGTGGTCGTGTATAACAACCCTGGTGTGTTTGATGTCTTTTTGGAAGTCAGTAACATAGACGAGAGTCTTTCTACACAACAAACTTCTTACATTGTGGTGGGAGAAGTGCCTACAATTGGCTTTGAATCCAGTTTGGATGGCAATGTACTTTCTCTTAGCAATACCAGTACCAATGCAAATAGTTACAACTGGGATTTTGGTGACGGTACTTTTAGCAATGAACCGAATCCGATTCATACCTACGCCGAAGATGGAACCTATATTGTACAACTATCCGGTACGAATAATTGTGGCTCAATCACAGAAACACAAACCATTTTGATTAGTACAATCATTGCGCCGGTAGCGGACTTTAGCGCAGATGTATTAGACGGATGTGGCCCATTAACGGTGTCCTTCTCCGATCTTTCTGCCAATGGGCCAACTACTTGGGGATGGTCATTTCCCGGTGGAGAACCGGCAACATCTACGGAGCAAAATCCGACAGTAGTTTACAATGATCCCGGTGCATATACCGTAAGTTTGATTTCCTCAAATTCTGCTGGATTCGGAGATGCTTTTGAAACCAACTATATCACAGTCGGTGCTTTACCAACGGCGACTTTCTCTCCGCTGGTCAATGGTTCAATGGTGGCCTTTTCAACCACTTCTTCTGCCGTGACATCTTTCTCTTGGAATTTTGGCGATGGTACAACGAGTGCACAAGGAAATCCGGTTCATGAATATGCACAAGATGGTATTTACACCATTACCCTTACGGTAACAAATGCTTGTGGAGAAATGTCCTTTTCTGAAGAAATTGAAATCAATACTTTAACGGCACCGACGGCAGGATTCTCGGCGGATGTCACTTCCGGTTGTGCACCTTTTGCTGTAACGTTTGCGGATTTATCCTCCGAAACAACAACGGGTTGGAATTGGGTTTTTGAAGGTGGCACACCAGCAACATCTACGGAGCAAAATCCTACGGTTACTTTTGAAAATCCGGGTAGCTATGCCGTTACTTTGGAAGCTTCTAATGCGGCAGGCAGCAGCACCGTTGCGGAAATGAATTATATCGCTGTTGGAGATGTGCCAGCAGCTGCTTTCGCTAGTGCAGTAGATGGATTTTTGACAACTTTCAGTAATAGTTCTACAAATGCCAATTCCTATGCTTGGAATTTTGGTGATGGCAATAATAGCAATGAAGCGAACCCGATACATGAGTTTGCAGAAGATGGTGTATACACTGTTATGCTTTCTGCGATAAATGATTGTGGAACGGTAACAGCAACAGAAGAAATTGTGATTGTGACGGCTCCGACAGCAGGTTTCTCTGTTAGTGAGGCAGAAGGCTGTTCTCCGCTTGCGGTTTCTTTTAGTGACCTCTCCTCATCTAATACCACCAGTTGGAATTGGACATTTACAGGCGGTATGCCCGCAACTTCGACGGAACAAAATCCAGCAGTTGTTTTCAGTGCGCCGGGCGTTTACAGCGTGAGCTTAGAAGTGGCTAATGATGCTGGAACGGATATGGTAGTGCAAAGTAATTATATTGTTGTAAATGCTGCGCCGGTAGCGGCCTTCACTTCTGCTATTTCGGAAAGCACTGTTGAGTTTAATAATGATTCGCAAGAGGCAGAAACTTATCTGTGGGATTTTGGAGATGGGACAACGAGTACGGAAATGAACCCGACGCATGTTTATGATGATGGCGTTTATACCGTAATTTTAACCGCAGGGAATGACTGTGGTAGCATCACTTCCAGTCAAGAAATTACCATCGTATCTATGCCAACAGCAGGCTTTAGTGCAGATGTTACAACAGGATGTACACCGATGGCGGTTGCTTATACGAATCTTTCTTCTGCCAATGCTACAGAATGGAGCTGGACATTTGAAGGTGGAGAGCCTGCCAGTTCTACGGAGCAAAATCCGATGGTTACTTATAGCACACCGGGTGTTTATCCCGTGATTTTGGTGGTTGGTAATGCAGCAGGTAGCAATTCAGCTATCATGACGGAATTCATAACCGTAGGGACTGAACCTGTTGCTAGCTTTAATGCTACAGTGGATGAAACCACGATGAGTTTCAATAACGGTTCCCTTTTCGGAAGCAATTATATTTGGGATTTCGGGGATGGGAATACCAGTACGGAGGAAACGCCAACGCATACCTATGCAGAAGAAGGTGTTTATAATATTACCCTTACGGTAAATAATGATTGTGGGACGGATGTCGTCGCGCAGGAAATTTCTACCAGCATTACTGTTTTGCCACCCGTAGCTTCTTTTTCTGTAGATCAAGAATTGGGCTGTACACCGATGACGGTTCAATTTGCAGATAATTCGACAGGAGAAATCGACAGCTATGCATGGTCATTCCCCGGTGGTACGCCGGAAAGCTCAACGAATCCGAATCCATCGGTGGCTTATGATATACCGGGGCAGTACAGTGCTACTTTGGTCGTTACCAATATCTCAGGCAGCAGTACGGAAATGTTGACCAACATCGTTACCGTAATGGATGCTCCGACAGCAAGCTTTACTTATAGTGGTAGCAATGCCATTATTGAATTTGTTAACACGGGTGCTGGGGGAGAAACTTATGACTGGGATTTTGGAGACGGCAATACTAGTACGGATGAAAACCCTACACATACTTATGCCGCTGATGGTGCGTATATGGTTGAGCTTACCGTAACAAATATGTGTGGAACCGTAACGAGTATGGAAATGGTCAATGTCATCACGGCACCAACGGCAAACTTTGAAGTAGCCACGACAACAGGATGTGTACCGTTTGTTGTGGAATTTGCTGACCTTTCTTCTGAGAATACGACAGAGTGGAGCTGGATGTTCCCCGGTGGAACACCATCGAGTTCGACAGAACAAAATCCGGTCGTGACGTATGAGAATGCAGGTTCCTATGATGTTACCTTGATTGCATCGAATATCGCGGGTAGTAATGTGTTGACGGATGAACAAATTATCGTTGTTGGAGAAGAAGCCACAGCAAACTATACCGCAAATGTTGCTGACTTAAATGTTTCCTTTGAGAATACTTCAACTGGAGATATAGTCACTTATTTCTGGGACTTTGGCGATGGCAATACCAGTACGGAAATGAATCCTGTCCATGTTTATGAAACTTATGGAGATTATACGGTTAGTTTGACGGTTGTCAATGCTTGTGGCGAAACTACGATTTCCGAAGCGTTGAATATTTCTGCTATTCCGTCGGCAGCTTTTGATGCGACCATCTCCGATGTTTGTGTACCATTCACAGTTTTATACGAAGATACTTCTGAGGGCAACCCGTCAGCTTGGTTGTGGTCATTCCCAGGTGGAACACCAGCAACTTCTACAGAACCTATCGTGGAAGTTACTTATGATACACCAGGAGTTTATGATGCAGAATTGACGGTAAGTAATGATTTTGGTACCGACATATTTGTTTCCACCAATGCCATCAATGCCGTAACGGAACCGGAAGCCAACTATACCGTAGACATTAATGCTTACGATGTTACCTTCAATGATGCTTCTACAGGTGGCGGCACTTACCTTTGGGATTTTGGTGATGGCAATACCAGTACGGAGGCGATGCCAGTCCATACTTATGCCGAAACGGGTGTTTACATGACCACCTTAACCATCACAAATGAATGTGGTACTTCTACTACCAATGTATTGTTAGGGATTACAACGACCGGAACGGAATTGCTAGAAACCATCAGCGCTTTTGACTTGTATCCGAATCCAAATCACGGACAGTTTACCTTGGTCTTAAAAG
>JAHDGC010000652.1 GCA_020627865.1 Saprospiraceae bacterium
GGGTTCTCTACTTGTGCACTCCGTTTTTCCCAATATTTTAAGGCCGTAAAAAGGATTGCCCCTAGAATCCCGCCCAGAATGTTTCCCTTCAAGGATAAGATGGCATCTGCAGGATCTTGTTTAAAGGCTTGAAAGTTTTGTGCAGCATATAGAAATTTTGCCCCGATAATAAAACCGAAAAAAGCATTCAAAGCCAGTTCTATTGGAGTCGCTGGCTTTCCTTCTTCGACGGTTTCCTTTACAGGTTTTAGCAATCCTTCTTGCTCTTTTCGTACCAACTCTCGATAGAGCATGGCCGCTGCCGTAAGGATGGCCAACACCAAAAAGAAGCCGAAGGTTTTGATGATGGAGAAGAAATTATCCGGTTGTGTGCCGAATATTGCATGAAAAAAATAAGATAAATCAGGGTACATATTAAATTAAGTGATGTAGCGTCGTAATGCTTACGACGTTTCCATTATGTTTACAATTTTATGCTAAGACATCATTAAAAGCATCCCAAATCACATCTTTTGGTGGCGGTTGCTTTAGTGTCACTAATTCTTTGGAAACCGGATGTCGGAAACTTAATTTCCAGGCATGCAGGTGGATAGAACGATCCTTATTCGCCCTTCGGAAACCATATTTCACATCGCCCTTTATCGGGAAACCGATGGCGCCAAGCTGTGCCCGTATCTGGTGGTGCCGGCCTGTTTCTAGATCAAGCTCCAACAAGGTATAGTTTTCACTGGAACCCAATAGTCGATATTTCAAAACTGCTTTTTGTGCATTTTTTGCTTCGGGTTCGCAAATATAAGATTTATTTTGTTTCGCATTTTTCCTTAAAAAATGAACCAACTCGCCATCCTGTTCAGGACCCGGTTTCTTAACAACGGCCAGATAGGTTTTCTGTACTGTCCTATCTTGAAATTGTTTGTTCAAATTGGCCAATGCTTTTTTATTTTTGGCAAAAAGAATAATCCCGGAAGCCGGACGATCCAAGCGGTGAATCAACTCCAGTTTCGACTTTGCATAAATTTCCGCTAGATTGAGCAGGGATTTATCTCCGGTTTTGTCGTTTTGCACGGCAATGCCAGCAGGTTTGGCAAAAGCCATGAGTTGGTTATTTTTATAAATCAGCCAGTCTCCTGGTTTGAGTGGTGTTTCCATGTGTAGTAATTTGTTGATGATTATCCAGCAAACGTTCCAGACACTTACGTTTCTGGCAAGAATATATCGTCCCTACAGGACTCATTCTTGTTAATTTTATCTCAATGGAGTACAATTAATCATCTATTTCTTCATAATCAATAAACTCTCCTTCTTGGTTTTTATTTCCCGGAGTCTGAGATGGTGGTTGATGCGATTGTGGCTCATCTAGCACCTTGGGCTTGACCAAGCGATAAAAAATATAGGCGAATATGGCTATGCTTAGTATTTTGAACATGTTTGTTTTTTTATAACAACATCCAGAGATTGACATCTCTGGCTATGATATGTCGTTCCGATGGAACTCCATAGTGCTAATGCGCCTCCAACCAATTTTTTCCCACACCCATTCCGACTTTTATCGGCACCGTTAGATTCGGGATGGCATTTTTCATTTTTTCTTCTACCATCGCTTTTAATTTATCCAACTCCGATTTATGGGCATCGAAAACTAGTTCATCATGGACTTGTAAGATCATTTTGGATTTGTAGTTACCATCCATTAACTCTTTATGAATATTAATCATGGCAATTTTTATCATATCCGCTGCCGTTCCCTGAATCGGGGTATTGATGGCCATTCTTTCCGCATTGGATCGGGCTAAGCCATTTCGAGAATCAATATCCCTAAGAAAACGCTTCCGTCCCAGTAATGTATTTACATATCCATTTTCCCTAGCAAATTCAACCGTTTTATCCATATAATCTTTCAGGCCAGAAAACTGCTTGAAGTAATTTTCGATCAAGGTTTTGGCCTCCGTTCGTTTGATCTTTAATTGCCGAGAAAGATTCGTACTTCCCGCGCCATAAATGATAGAGAAGTTAACCGTCTTAGCATTCCGTCGCTGATCTGCCGTCACATCTTCTAAAGCAACCTCATACACTTTGGCCGCTGTTGATGCGTGGATGTCATGCCCTTTGATGAAGGCTTCCATCATGGCCTCGTCCTTGCTGATTTCGGCAATCAAACGGAGTTCTATCTGGGAATAATCTGCCGCCAACATCAAAAAATCTTCGCTTCTGGGTTCAAATGCCTTCCGGATTTCCCGCCCGATAGCGGTTTTGATCGGGATATTTTGCAGGTTCGGATTTTCAGAACTCAATCGCCCCGTTGCAGCCCTTGCCTGATTGAAGGAACTGTGTACCCGATTGGTTTTTGGATTAATTAAGAGGGGCAAGGCATCCACGTAGGTGGATTTGAGTTTGGATAAACCCCGATGTTCCAGTATTGTTTTTACAATTTCATGGCTTTCGCCCAATTCCACTAATTTTTCCTCGCTGGTAGAATATTGCCCCAGTTTGGTTTTCTTCCAGCGATAAGGAATTTTCATTTTATCAAACAATACTTCTCCGACTTGCTTTGGCGAAGCAATATTAAACGTAACACCGGCATCTTCATAAATTTTATTTTTGGATTCCTCGATTTTTACGGCCAGCATTTTAGAATAATCCTCCAAAAAATCTGGATTAATTCGCACACCGTTGTATTCAATTTCTGCCAAGACATTGACCAATGGCAATTCAATATCTTCGTATAATTTCAACAGTTTATTCTCTTCCAGTTTCGGGTGTAGTATGTTTTTAATTTGCAAGGTAATGTCCCCATCTTCACAAGCATAATTGGAAACCGTTGTAACGGGAACATCCCGCATGGTCAATTGGTTTTTACCTTTTTTGCCAATCAGGGCTTCAATCGGCACCATTTTATATTGCAAATAAGTTTCCGCAATGTAATCCAGCTTGTGGCGCAAATCCGGTTCAAGTAAATAATGGGCAATCATGGTATCAAAAAAGTGGCCTTTCACGGCTACATCATACCATTTCATCACCAGCATATCGTATTTGATATTTTGGCCAATTTTATCAATTTTCGGATTGGACAAAACAGGTTCAAATTCCTTGGCAATAGCCTTGGCCTCTTCCAAATTGGCCGGAACCGGCACGTAATAAGCTTCCTTTTCCTTGATCGAAAAGACCATACCCACGAGTTCGGCTTTATTGGCATCCACGCTGGTGGTTTCTGTATCGAAACTGATGGCTTTTGCTTTCGATAATTTTCCTAGAAGCTCCTTTCTCCCTGCCGCCGTATCTACCAAGTGATAATCGTGCTTAGAATTTTCAATATTATTAACAGCATCGGAGTAGGCAGGAGCTGGCCGGGTAACCGCCGTTCTGCTGCCCCCTTTGGAGGGAATTGGGTTACCGAAAAGATCTTTTTGGACAGCAACCGATTCTCCCGTACCATCTGCACCGAGGATTTGTTTGGCCAAACTTCTAAACTCTAGTTCCTTAAAAACTTCAGTTAGCGCCTCTTTGTTGATCGGTTCTACTTTATAGCTTGTGGCATCAAATTTTACGGGCGTTTCAATATCTATCGTGGCTAATTTTTTAGATAAAATCCCTTGTTCTGCGAATTCGATAACCCTTTCCTTCTGCTTTCCTTTCAATTCTTGCGCATTTTCAATGAGATTTTCAACACTGCCATACTTTTTCAACAAAACAGCAGCCGTCTTCGGTCCGATACCGGGAATCCCTGGGATATTATCCACAGAATCCCCTTGCAATCCAAGCATATCAATCACCTGCTCGACCCGTTCTATATTCCATTTTGCCAGTACCTCTGGCACACCCATCACCTCTACATCTCCACCTTTTCGGCCAGGTTTATACAAAAAAACTTTATCCGATACCAACTGAGCATAATCCTTATCCGGTGTCATCATATAAACAGTGAAGCCTTCGTTTTCGGCCTGTTTGGCCAATGTCCCGATAACGTCATCCGCCTCAAAACCCTCTTTCGTTACAATTGGGATATTAAATCCTTCAATAACCTTCATGATATAAGGCAGGGCAATCGTGATGTCTTCGGGCTGCGCTTCCCGATTGGCCTTGTAAGGTTCATACATTTCATGGCGGAAAGTAGGCCCTTTGAGGTCAAAGGAAACCGCGATATGGGTTGGTTTCTGATTTCTCAAGACATCCCAAAGCGCACGGGTAAAGCCATTCACCGCCGAGACGTTCATCTTTTTGGAGTTCATCAAGGGGCGATTAATGAAGGCGTAATGTGCCCGATAAGCGAGGGCGTGTCCATCAAGGAGGAATAGTTTTTTTTCTGCCATAATAGTGGTGTCGGATTATTTTTGGGGCAAAGATACGGAAAAGTCAGTGGTGATTGGTAATTGGGTGGAGGGTTTGTGATTGGTGGGTTTGTGAATTTGTAATTAGTGGATTTGTGATTAGTATGCTGGGCGGAAAATTTCTCCCAATGACTTAGTGCTTTCTCTTATGGAAAAGGAGTCTGACTTCTATCATCGAAGCGATCTAACGTCTAAAAGCGTAGCGGTCTGATTGTAAGAAAAAAGGCCTGCCCCACATACTGGAACAAACCTTTTAAAAATAAAATTGTGTCTAAAAGTCTATGTCAGACTTTGCGTATAGTGTTTATAAGTGTTTTT
>JAHDGC010000653.1 GCA_020627865.1 Saprospiraceae bacterium
TTTTTATTGCATATTATTAATTTTTTACATATATTTGTATTCTGAATTGAGAGGTAAAGCATGATTTTACTTACTGGAAATTCTAGTGGTGTAAAATTATCGCCTTTTTACTAAAGAGAGACTTCTAGTTGCAATACTGATCCTAATCATACTTCCCATCCCTAACCGATACTGTTTTACGCGTACTGCGTAATATCGTAATACTTACAGTGTTTAAGTAAAGCTTACGATAACATGGCGACATAACCTAAATTTCAAGTATAAATTTCGCAGTTTGGCAAAAGCGATCATTTCGATGAATTCAATGTCATCGTATTGCTATTGTTATTGTTATGCCTTCTCGGTAATAATCTGCCCTCATATGGTCTCATAGTATTTGTAACATTATAGGCCATGTTCCTTAAAAGTGTATTTCGGTAAAGTAGTAGCATACTTTAACCATAGGCATGCCCTTGTCTTTTGTATAAAGTATTTCCTAAATATATTATTGATCCATTAAATCAGCGTTTTCCTATGAAAAACCCAGACTCGCAATACTATAGCCCCATCCTGAAAAGTAAAACTACTTTCCTCATTGTATTTTTATTTTCTACCATTGTATTACAAGCTAGTAACGATAAGATAAACAGATTCCTTTGCCCAGATGATCCCTTGGTTTGTAATGATCTGGTTAATATATCCCTAGATGAAAACTGTGAGGCAGTTATTACGGCCGATATGATTTTGGAAGGAGATATCAATGAAGATAATGCCTACGAAGTAATCCTTTCTGATGAGGCAGGAAATACCATTGGCAATACCATAACTGGCGCATACATTGGCCAAACCCTTATGGTAACAGTTGCCTGTATTGAAGATGGCAACACTTGTTGGGGGAATATTCTTGTTGAAGATAAACTATCGCCTGAAATTACCTGTCCAGATAGTACGCCAGATTTTGTGTGTACTGATCTCGATGTGTTGTATACGCCTGATATTACCACCCTCGAAGACGGGGAAATCTTAATTAGTGGAAACCCAACCATTACGGATAATTGTGGTATTACTGCTACTACTTATGAAGATAATTTAATCGCTGGAGACATGTGTACGGATGACCTGCTCATTAGAACATTTACTACCACAGATCAATATGGCAATACGGCATCCTGCACCCAGCAAATTACAATAGGCAATCCGGATTTATCCGACGTCAGTTTTCCCGAAAGCATTATCTTAAATTGTGATGCCGTGAGCAATACTGATCCACAGGCCTTGTATGATGCAGGCTACGATGGCTTACCAATTGTTACCACTTTTTTGGGTGAATTTCCCGTTAGCCAGAGTTATTGTAATATAGGCGTGTCTTACCAAGATGCATCACCAATTGATCTCTGTGGTAGCGGATTTAAAATTTTGAGAACTTGGACGTTTATAGATTGGTGTACGACGGAAAGCGCAACCGGCGTTCAGGTTATTAAAGTAGAAGATACGGAAGGACCGACATTTACTTGCCCAGTTTATGAAGATATTGAGGCGGTAACAACACCTGGAGTTTGCCTCGCAAATGTTTTGTTGTTGCCTATGGAAAATTTTGAGGATAATTGTTCAGGGGCAGGTAGTTCCTATATTGAAATTACACTGCAAGATGGTACTATTCAACAGCATCAAGCAGGGGATATCGTCAGCTTAGAAGCAGGGACTTATACTTTGACATATTATGCTTCTGATACTTGTGATAATGAAGCGATCCCTTGTACAACTACGGTTAATGTCATTGACAGTACACCACCCGTCGCTATTTGTGATGAGCATACCATTGTATCTATAGGGGCAGATGGTTCTGCTTTTATCTGTGCCCCTACTTTTAATGATGGTAGTTATGATAATTGTAGTGATATTGTTATGAAAGTGAAACGAATGGATGCTTCTAGTAGTACGGACTTTGCGGATTGTGTGGAGTTTGATTGCTCCGATATCGGAAATGAAATCATGATAAGGATGCGTGTTTACGATATCATCCCGACAGATGGTTTTGATGATGACGATGATGGCCGCTTCAACGAGTGTATGATTATGGTGGAGGTATCGGATAAACTTGATCCGGAAATTGTTTGCCCCGTGGATAAGACGATTGCGTGTCATGGAGATTTTAGTGAAATTGAAGAATTGTCCAATAGCCCGATTGGTGGTGCACCTGTTTTCTTCAATGGCGCACTTGCAGGTTATTATGCTGACGCTACGGATAATTGTAATGCAACCGTAACGGTGACGGATAATGCCGATATTGACGATTGTGGCAGAGGCATGGTTATCCGTACTTGGACAGCAGAAGACGATGGAGGTCGTACGGCCTCTTGTGTACAGATTATTTCCCTGGAGAATGACAGCCCATTCAATACATCTGACATCAGCTGGCCTGCAAACCATTATGTGGATTGTGGTTCAGGGCTTGGTACAGACCCAGAAGACTTGCCGGCGGGACATGATTTCCCGCAGCTTGCTGAAGATGCCTGCGATTTGGTTGCGGTAAACTATGAGGATACTTATCTCGAAGTTTCGGAGGATGCTTGTTATAAAATATTGCGTAAATGGATTGTTGTAGATTGGTGTCAGTTTGATGCTGTAGAAAATGTTTATCAGGGATATTGGGAATATACGCAGATTGTTTTCGTGGTGGATGATGTCGCGCCTGTTATAGATCCAGCTTCTTGTAGCCAGACACAATTTTGCACTTATGATGAAAATTGTGATGGCGTTCCTATAGAGCTGATGTTGATTGCAGCGGATGATTGTGCTGTGGATTTAAATTACAATTATACGATTCATGAATTCGATATTGAAACCAGTATGGATGGAATTGCTGTTGCCAATGGTACTAGTAATATTGTTGATACCAATTTGCCCGTAGGGGCATATCATGTATATTGGAGTGTCGAAGATGGCTGTGGCAATGTTTCAACGTGCGACCATTTGTTCCGAGTAATAGATTGTAAACCACCGACGCCCGTATTGATAAGTGGTTTGTCAACGGCAATTATTCCAACAGGTGGCTCTGTTATTTTTGAAGCTTCTGATTTCGATGCACCGAATTCCGGTAGTTTTGATAATTGCACGGCCAGCGAAGATTTGCTTTTCTTTGCAAGACCGGTTTTTCCTTGGAATAATCCAGTAACGTCACTTGAGGAGTTGTATGCGGTGGATACTTGGGTGGCCTTTAATTGTTCCATCCGAGGGCTTATAGCCGTAGAGGTTTATGTTTTGGATGAAAGAAACAATTGGGATTTTGCAGTTACTTATATAGATGTGCAGGATCCGAACGGGGTCTGTTCGGAAGTACCGGGAGCCATAGAACTAGCGGGCGATATTTATACTGAAGAGGATGACATGATTTCAGATGTGTTTGTCGTGCACAACAATGCCACTATGGAAACCCCTGGCATGATGACTGATATTAATGGTCATTATTCCTTCCAAGCACCTGTAGAAGAGAATTATGTGCTTGTTCCAGAAAAGGATGAGAGTCCGTTAAATGGCGTAACAACCTTTGACTTGGTTTTGATCAGTAAGCACATTCTCGGAATAGCATTGTTGGATTCTCCTTACAAAATTATTGCCGCAGATGCCAACCGCTCCAATTCTATTACCACACTCGATCTTGTGCAAATCCGTCGCTTGATTTTGAGCATCGACGAAACGTTCCCCAATAATACGGCTTGGCGCTTCGTAGACGCAGATTTTGTTTTCCCCGATCCAGCTAATCCCTTCCTAACCATCTTCCCCGAAGACATCGCCATCAATGATATGGATGAGGATGCAGTGACCAATAATTTTATCGGAGTTAAAATCGGGGATGTAAATGGTAGTGCCGTTTCAAATGCATTTGCTACAGCGGAAGAAAGAACATCCGACAATAATTTATTATTCAAAATGGAGGAACAAGTGTTGCATGCTGGAGAAAATTGCACCTTAGTGTTTCACGCAAGTGATTTCACGAATATGCATGGTTTTCAGTTTACTTTGGGTTTTGATAAAAATGCCCTGAGTTTTACCGAGATAGAAATTGGAGCACTTCCTAATTTGAGTCTCGATAATTTTGGCTTAACCTTATTGAAAGAAGGTGCCATTACCATGAGCTGGCATGAAAATACACCTCATACACAAAAAGAGGAGGACGCTTTATTTGAAATTCATTTCACCGCATTGAAAGATGGTACACTTAGCGATTGGGTCTCCGTCAATTCTTCCTTTACCAAAGCGGAAGCTTACCAAATGGAGGAAACCCTAGGGGTTGCCATGATCTTTGATATGCCGGCTGGAACGACCTTGTCATCATCCGATTTTGAACTTTATCAAAACATGCCTAATCCAATGTTGGAGTCTACCACGATAGCTTTCCGGATGCCTCAAGCAGCTCCGGCTACCTTGCGCATCTTCGATATTTCCGGAAAGGTCATTAAGGTGATGGAGGGCGATTTTACAAAAGGATACCATACGATACGACTTGGCCGTGAAGAACTACCCGTTGCCGGTATATATTACTATGAGCTGATTAGCGATAAAAATATTGCGACTAAAAAAATGATCGTTCAGTTCTAAACTTTGATTTGAATACAAAACCGTAGAGACGCAATGCATTGCGTCTCTACGGTTTTG
>JAHDGC010000654.1 GCA_020627865.1 Saprospiraceae bacterium
GCTTTTTCGGGTGTGCCTGCGGTATGCACGCGACAAGTCCGAGGCGGAGGATATTTTGCAAGATGGTTTCATTAAAATTTTCAAGGACTTGAAGCAATATAGTGGTAAAGGGGCACTGGGCGGTTGGATGCGAAAAGTGATGGTTAATTCGGCCTTGCAATATTTACGGAAATGGAAAGACAGTTTTTCGTCTGTTGATATTGATACCATGACGGAGGATTTTAGCACACCGGAAGAAGTTTATGCAAGATTGGGACTGAAAGAACTGACGATGATGATTCAGCAATTGCCTGTTGGCTATCGGACGGTTTTTAACCTGTATGCTATCGAAGGTTTTGGCCACAAGGAAATTGCCACGATGTTGGATATAAAAGAGAACACTTCCAAATCACAATTATTTAAAGCGAAGGCTATGCTCAGGTCTATGCTAGAAAAACAATTAATGACGAATCGAAATGGGTGAAAATTTACATAAAGATAATCTAGAGGATTTTTTCCAAAAATCTTTCAGCGAAAATGAACAAGGTTCAACTTCGGATGATTGGGATTTGCCTGATGATAAGGTTTGGGAAGGGATATCTAATGCCATACAGGAGGAACCGACCAAAGTTGTTCCTATGCAGGCTTTTGTGTGGAAAAAATGGCTTGGTGTTGCAGCTAGTTTTTTGATATTCACACTAGCTTATTGTGTCTATCAAGATCATCAAAAATTGAATGGCATAGCAGGAAAACTGGAGGAATTGCAGGAGTATGTGCCATTGAATTCTAATAAGGAAACAGCCTTTCCTATTGCTAAAACTGATTCGGAAGAAAGTTCAGAAGCATCTCTGCCCCTCACAGAAGATCAGAAAAAAAATGGCAATATTGATGCTCCAGCTAATTTTAATATTGTAGAAAATAATGCTGAAAGTTTTGATCGTAAAATCGAGCATGAAAGTTCTACTATAATTGAAAAGACTCAAGCAAAACAAGGCGTAGTGTCATTACCCCAATCAATTTCTCCGAATAAAAAAAATACACAAAATACAATCAATCATATTTCGACAAAAAAAGAAACAACTGTATCTCAATCAAAAGATGAAATCGTTTCGATTCCTGCTTCTGGGAGCGACAATATTGGAACAACTATTACAAATCAGGAGACCACTACTACAAATAAAATTTTTGATGACAAAAGTAATTTAAAAAATCCTCCAGTAGTACAAAAAGAAAATATTACACCCTATGTCTCCGACGATAAAGGAACAGATAACATAAGCATTGCTAACACCAATCAAGATAACATTTCAGAAAAATCGCAAGACAAATGGGAAGCCATTCCATCTTTAAACACTGACGAAATAATATTGTTGGATCACGATATTAATTTTGCTAAAATAAAATACGATATAAAACAGAACCCAGCTCTAATTATCAAAAACAGAACTCCTTTGGACGTAAAGTTCAGCCTAGGATTGGTGCAAGGGTTTCATAAAATAGGTCATACCCTGAAAGGAAATAGATTACAACCTGCCCCTTCTAGAAACCATAAAGGACAGCACTATGCCTATACAACGGGTATCGTAACTGGTATTCATTTTAATGAACATTTTTCTATTGAAAGTGGGATCGCAATGGGCATACAAAACAGCAACTTGAGGATTAGGGGACGACGGCATCCTTTTCCAAGACCAGAAGAAGAAATAGAACTCCCCGAGGATCAAGGTTTTGAATCTAGGACAAGTATTCCTTATTATTCCGGGACAAGCGTTGCCGAAACAGATATTGTAATCACACGTCCAGAAAATGTACAACCGGATAGGTTTCAGGCCTTTAATTTAGATTTCCATATCAAAAACCAACGTCGTTTTCTTCGGATTCCGCTAAGATTAAAGTATACCAGCAAATCCTTTGGCCCTGCGAAATTCACAGCCAGTGCAGGTATTGTTGGAAATATCGACTTAAAACAAACGGTGGAAGTCAAATCGCAAAGTTCCGACCAACGCGAGTTGGCTGTTCGGGTAGAAACAGCCCCTCCTACACAGACCGCTAAAATGAGTTATGACTTTGTAGTTGGCGCAGGTATTGAGCTTCCACTAGCTTCCAATTGGACGATTAGTTTAGAACCTAGTTTCAGCAAGGGGCTGACAAAAGTTAAACCAGAAATCGGGAGTAATGTAACGACGAATACCGTGAATGTGGAATTGGGGGCGCGGTATCGGTTTTAGAAAGTAGCTTTTAAAGAATTTAAAAACTATTCGAGCCTAAATAACGTTTAAAAAATTACTTCGACATTTAGTTATTATGAACTATTGATTTGCAAGGGCTTACTTTTTACCCTGTCTGCGTGGACTTGCCAGGCAGGTTTTGCCTTTTTAATTTTTTACTTGATACTAAGCATGTATGATAATTGAAGTATTGCTAATTTCAACAACATTACTTCCAGACAGAAAATGATTTTTTATTATCTCAAAATTTAGCTCAAAGAGATTGAGCAATTCTTTATTTATGATATTGCCAGTTGTTATAAATAATATTTTCTTTGGTATTCCTTTAATCAGATGAAGCTTATAGAAATCACTGTCTTTTGTAACAATAATTCTTGATTCTTTTTCGGCAAATGCAATGATTTCCATATCTGGAGTAAATTCTTTCTTTGGTAAATCAATAGCATGTAATGCATCATATCCATTTTTCACAAACCACTTTTTTAGCCTTAATGGCAATTGGGCATCTATTATAAATTTCATTAAGCCGCTATAATTTTATTGATGCTTGTTACCTGAACCAATTTAGTTGCAAAAAGTAAACATGCTGAAATGTCTTCCATTTCAAGAGCTGGATAATCTTCCAATATTTCATCAGCAGTCATCCCTGCGGACAACAAATCCAATACCATCTCAACGGGATACCTCATATTTCTAATTGTCGGTTTCCCGAAACAAATCTCTGGATTAATTGTAATTCGATCTATTATTTTATCATGCTTATTCATAAGTTATGCTTTTAATGCATTAGTAGTCAATAAGATACCTATTTTCTACTTCAAACTGGCCATATACAACTCCAAATTACATGTTTTTTATCGAAATTTCCATTTTCTTTATTTTTTGTTACAAATATTCTTAGTAACGGACAATTGATAAGTTATTGATTTGGGATTAGTATTTTGTTGGTAGACTAGGCATTTTTTTAAGAATAGCTGTGCTATTTGCGAAAAAAATAACGACATATATCAACAAAAGATTAGAGACCAATCGTTAAGTTATTATTTGATCGTTATTTAAAATCTAAAAAAATAAAAACCTCAGGCAACCTTTTCATCAAATGACGCACCAATAGCATATACGAACAAAATTAAAACATAAATTTTATTTGAAAGTAATCTTTACATTTTATAGCAGCTATATTTTTTTCCAAACAACCTTCTAAAAAATTATTTTAAAAAAATTAAAAAAGAAAAGATAATGAAAAATTTAATCCTGTTTTTACTTCCGGTTTTTGCCCTTACATTTTTCAGCTCTTGTGGAGAGGATAATGATATCGCAACCGATGATGTATTGATTGAAGAAATTGCCAGCGCAGAAAATAAAATAGTCATTACACCTGATGAGCTGCCCGAGTCCGCACAAAGTTACCTCGACGCTACCTACTTTGATACTTATGCACAAGTGGTTTCCCGCGTAGATGAGAAAGGATATGAATTGTTCTTGGGAACAGATGAATTACAATACTTTAACCTTGAAGGTCGTCCATTGAGAGCAGAAAGACGCGGTAGAGGATTCAGACCTTTTCATGGCCCAGGTGGTTGCAATGCTAGTATGATCCCTGTTGATGAACTTCCCGAAGCGATCACGACTTACATTGCGGAAAATTATCCGGATGCAGAAATCAGAGGAGCAAGAGAAAGAGGCGATCTTATTGTTGTCGGTATTTCCGGCCATGTTATGTTGGTTTTTGATAGTGAAGGCAACTTTATCGAAGAAGCCCAAGTTGTTCATCACGGACATGGTACACCTCTTGAAATCGAAGAACTTCCGACTGCCATAACAGATTATATTTCGACGAATTATGCCGGTGCAGAAATCAAGAAAGCTTTCGAAGTACGGGATGGTGAGAATATTGTTGTGGGCTTGTTACTTAATGATGAGAGAGTCTTGGTTATTTTTGATGCGGAGGGTAATTTTATTATGGAAAGATAAGTCGTTCTTCAAAGCAAAATATAACACTTATATATACATTGCTCCCAGTTTCTAAGTAAGTAATGTTGAAAGAATAACCTGAAAACGGGATCTTATTTTTTCGCCGTTACTAACTGATATTTGTACGCAGAAAAGGCAACCAATAATAAATTGGTTGTCTTTTTCATTTTGCAATTTTCAAAAAAAAATATGTCGAATACGAGATCCGACATATTATCTTACCTTTAACAAATTTAATTGAGTCGCAATGCATTGCGACTCTACTAACAAATTTAAATTATATCCTTATAAAATCACGATAGCATCTTCTTTTTTCTTGGCTAATTGCACTCCAAAATCAACGGGAATTTTATTAATGGCATTGATATACGATTTCACAGAAGCCACCACAATATCTGTATCTACACCGAAGCCTTGATAACAAAAATCTCCCCGACGGATGCGCACATG
>JAHDGC010000655.1 GCA_020627865.1 Saprospiraceae bacterium
TGCAACGGAATATTCGTTTTTTAAAAGAAGAGGATCATTAAAAAGAACGATCAGTGCTCCTCGCTCCGAAACGGGGAAATATTAAAACTCCCCCAAAAGCCAGAAATCGCCGCGATGGTTTCTGAAAACTTCATAATATCAATTGGTTTGGAAACATAAGCGTTTGCTCCAAGATCGTAGCAAGTTTGAACATCTGTCTCGTGGGTAGAAGACGAAAAAATAATGATGGGTAATTTTTTATATCTCGGATTATTTTGCAGCGCCTTAAGAATATCAATCCCTCCCATACGAGGCATATTCAGATCCAAGGTAATCAGATCAATCTTCTCCGGCTTTTCGGATTCCAAAAAGTCCAGAAACTCTTGCCCATCCGCAAAATGCTTGAAATCCGCCTCCAAAGGTTGCTCAGAGAAGGCCATTTTCATCAGTTTTACGTCGGCCAAACTATCTTCGACAATATATATTATTTTTTTTTCTGCCATTTGAGCTGTTGTCATCATATATTCATTACAATCATTGTACCTGAAAATAAATTCACGGTTATTAACCTGTCTCTCCCAAACAAATACAACACGTTCCTACAAGTTCGTGTCTCTTATAATATATAACGGACGATTTCGAATATTACTATTCATCCGACTCATATATTCTCCAATAATCCCAATAGCAATCATTTGGATCCCGCCAATAAACAAAACACTAATCATCAACGAAGTCCAGCCTTGCACATAATCCCTAAGAATAAAGCGAGAATAAAGGGCATACAAACTAATCAGGAACGCTATAAATGAGACGATAAAACCAAAATAAGTTACTACCTTAAGGGGAATGTCCGAGAACGCCGTAATACCATCCAAGGCAAAACGCATCATTTTCCCATAAGTATATCCCGTTTCCCCAGCCTGCCGTTCTTCCCTCTCGTACTCGATGAAAGTTTGGTTAAATCCAATCCAGGAGATTTGTCCTCTCAGAAATTTATTTTTTTCCGGCATCTGGCGAAGAATTTCCACGATTTTTTTGTCCATAATCCGAAAATCTCCAGTGTCAACAGGAATAGAAATAGAGGTAATCCGGGCCAAAATCCGATAAAACATGCTAGCAGTCCAGAGTTTCATCACACTCTCCCCACTTCTTTTTTTCCGTTTGGCATAAACCACTTCATACCCTTCCTTCATTTTCTCATACATTTCTGCTATAAGCTCCGGCGGGTCTTGCAAATCTGCATCTATAATGACAATAGCATCCCCATTAGCCTTATCCAACCCTGCCGTTACCGCTATTTGATGGCCAAAATTCCGGCTAAAATCTATATATTTCACCTCATTCGTCTTATAAGCTAATGCTTTTACCAAACGTATGGTTTTATCCTGGCTACCATCATTCACGAAAATAAGTTCGTAACTCACCCCCATCTTTTGCATAACCGATCTCAATCGCTCATACAGGGGTTGTATATTATCTTCCTCATTATAAACGGGAATAATTACCGAAATGTTCGTCATAATTTTCTCTAGTTTGCATAAGCTAGTAACACGCCATAACAAAGATAACAGACTTTATTGTATATTTGTAACGAACAACCAAACATGTCTTTCACTATAAAAATTTTCTCAGCAGAACAACTAATATTCAAACATACCCAATAATATGAAAGCCAGTAGTCGCAATCTTGCCATTGCATTTTCGCTCATCATTATAGCCCTTATTTTTTATTATTTCAGTGATATCGTCACTTATATTCTATTGGCTTGGGTCTTTTCCATGATTGGTCAACGATTGATGCATTTTTATCAAGCTCGCCTCAAAATCGGGAAGTTTCAGGCCGGCGCAGGGTTTTGTGCAATCCTCACGATCGTCACTTATCTCCTGTTGTTTGGTGCCTTGATCTGGCTTTTTGTGCCTCCGATTGTAGAACAAGCCCGGAACCTAGCATCAGTGGACTATACCGCCATTGCCCAGACCCTTGAAGAACCCATGCGACAAATTAATAACCAACTCCACCGACTAGGCATACTAGATCCGGGAGAACAATCTGCTGAAGAGCAACTCAAAGATGCCTTCAAAGAATGGTTTGAACCCTCGAAATTGGGAGATTTCTTCGGGTCTTTAATAGGTTTTGCAGGCAACTTTGTCATGACTATTTTTTCCGTTGTTTTTATCGCTTTTTTCTTCTTGAAAGAACAGGGGCTTTTTGTAAAATTACTGGTCGGAGCAATGCCATCCCAATACGAGACACATGTCAAGCAGGCGGTTGAGGAAATCAGTCGGATGTTGGGTCGGTATTTTTGGGGTGTGCTCGTTCAAGTTACCATCATCACCATCGCTGTAAGCCTTACCCTTAAATTATTGGGGATTAAAAATGCTCTACTGATTGGCTTTTTTGCCGCACTCATCAATGTCATTCCCTATTTGGGGCCATTAATTGGAGCCAGTTTTGGAATATTTATTACCATTTCCTCCAATTTGGAGTTGGAGTTTTATACAGAAATGGTACCCCTACTATTAAAAGTGGTTGCTGTCTTCGGGATGATGCAACTGTTAGACAATATGATTTTACAACCTTATATTTTTTCCAATAGTGTGCTGGCGCATCCTCTGGAAATTTTTATCATCATCATGATTGGTGCCCAAATGGGTGGGGTTTTCGGGATGATCCTCGCCATTCCGGTTTATACCATTATACGGGTTATTGCCCGCGTATTTTTCAGTCGTTATCAAATTGTTCGGAATCTGACGGATAGTATGGCCAGTGGGAAATAATTTATAGCACAAAAATCGTAGAGACGCCATGCATGGCGTCTCTACGATTTTTTGGGACAAAATTAATCCTGCTTAGCAAAAACTTTCTTCAACAAATCCGTCACCCGCTTGGTTTTATCCTTCCTGATCGACCTTTCCTCTTTTTCTACCATACTAAACAAACCATCCAAGGCTTTATTGGTCACATAATCATCCAATCTCGGATTCATCTTTTTGGACAATGGAATCTTGTTGTAAGCAGTTACCGCTTTGTCCCAGTAATCCAATGCACCAAATTTATTCAAGGAACCCACCATCGACGGGTGAAACTCTTTATACAAGGCCGTTCTTGTCGTCCTTTCCAAGAATTGTGTCGCTGCATTCTTTTCCCCCATCAGGATATTCATCGCATCCCTTATCGTCATCTGCTTGATAGCATTGACAAAAATAGGCTTGGCTTTTTTGGCGGCATCTTCCGCACCACGATTAATTTTCTTTATAATTTCTGCTTCTACCCGATTGAATCCGGGCACAATTTTCAACTTGTCGGCTACTTTCTGGGCATCTTCCGGCAATAGGATTTTATACGGACTTTTCAAGAATCCATCCACCTTGGATAACCGATCAGAGCCTGCACCTACCCCTAACTTAAGGGCTTCTTTCAACCCATTGCCAATTTCAGTCTGAGAAAGTCCACCAGCACCACTCTCCAAAACAGTTCCTAATGCCTTGTTTAATTCAGAACAAGACATCATTTGAAATACAACAAGCAATAAGCAAATTTTTTTTATCATGATAATTGGTTTAAAGAAAAAAATGTTAATGATTGGTTGAATCTGGCCATAAAGCCAAACCCATTTACTTGTTTAGACAACAATCACTTGGCAAAGTATACATTTTTTTCATAATACATTTAACAAAAAGCAGATATTGAATAGTGATTTTGTAATTAGTCAAGTAGTTATTAGTTCTATAATATGCCGATTTTCAGCTTCGTACAAGAAATATCATTTACTTAAATAATAAACTCTGCTCATTAAAAATGGTAAATAAATCAGTAATCATTATCCATACTTCATAGCTACAACGCAATTATTAAACCATTTGCATGTTACCAAAACTTTAAAACAAAAAGAAAAAAACAAGGATAGCTTCTATCCAGCATAGGCAGAAAGACACCGCTTGCACAAGCACCCACTATATTGCTTCTGCAAAGTCCGCAGCATATGATCGGACACTTTAACTTCTTGACACCAGCAGCTATCATCCCCATAACAAACCATTCCGCCTCCACATTTCGCACACTTCGACACAAAAGCGGCATCTTGCGTTATACCTGATGAGGCGACTTCTGCCCCTGGAATCGGGTTCAGTTTCCGCACTTTGATCTTTACGGCCTGTATCGTAGAAAACTGATGCTTGAGTGCAGAGATAATATTCGCGGCCAGCGTCTCCAACAATTTTACGGGATTGCTCATTTCTGCCTTACAGATCAAGTAAACCGTTTCATAATTAATGGTTTTACTCAAATCATCACCTGCTGCCGCTCCACCAAAATTGGTATTGATATATATATCTATGATAAAATCGTTGCCCAAGACACCTTCCTCCTGATAAAAACCGTGAAATGCCCGGAATCGCATCCCCTCCATTGATATTTGTCCCATGTTATTAGATTATTAGATTCTAGATGTTAGATCGCTTTGCTTTTAGACCTGCCTGTCCTTGCGGACACGCAGGCAGGTGTTAGACGTTAGACACATGCTGTTAAGTTGATGTTGATAAGCTCCAAATATCGCAAAATAGCTTGTAAAAGCAATACATTTTCAAAAATGACATATCAATGACTAGACACAATCCTGTTTTTATCCCGAAATATCCT
>JAHDGC010000656.1 GCA_020627865.1 Saprospiraceae bacterium
GAAGTGGTGCTTCTAATGATTTCTTAACGATGCTGATCCCAATGTTTTGATCTTCATTTTCCCCCTCGACTTTGTCCAGTGATTTGATGGCCCTTACCAGTGCCACACCACCACCAACAACGATACCTTCCTCCACAGCGGCGCGTGTCGCATGTAAGGCATCATCTACACGATCTTTCTTTTCTTTCATTTCAACCTCGGTTGCTGCACCCACATAAAGTACGGCTACACCGCCAGCCAATTTAGCCAAACGCTCCTGCAACTTCTCCTTATCGTAATCAGAAGTACTGGTTTCGATTTGCTGTCTGATCTGGTTTGTACGAGCCTCGATGTCTTTTTTCTTACCAGCACCATTGACGATGGTTGTGTTATCTTTATCAACGGTAATTTTCTTTGCAGAACCCAAGTGAGACAACTCAACATTCTCCAATTTATAACCTTGCTCTTCCGAGATTACAGTTCCGCCTGTAAGGATGGCGATATCTTCCAACATTGCTTTGCGACGATCTCCGAAACCTGGTGCTTTTACAGCAACAACTTTAAGCTGCGCTCTCAAGCGGTTCACCACCAAAACACCCAATGCTTGGCTTTCAATATCTTCGGCAATAATCAACAATGGACGACCAGCTCCTACAACTTTTTCCAAAACAGGAACAATATCCTGCATGTTGGCAATTTTCTTGTCGTGGATCAAAATATAAGGATTCTCATATTCCGTAGTCATCGTTTCTGCATTGGTCACGAAGTAAGGAGAAAGGTAGCCTCTGTCAAACTGCATACCCAACACTTCGTCTACATAAGTATCTGTACCTTTAGCCTCTTCAACAGTGATAACACCATCTTTGGAAACTCTTTTCATGGCATCAGCAATCAATTCTCCGATTTTTTCATCATTGTTAGCGGAGATCGCACCAATTTGCTGAATTTTTTTATAATCGTTACCGATAATTTCGGTTTGCTTCTTAAGGTTTGTGATAACCGCCTTTACAGCTTTATCAATTCCTCTCTTAAGATCCATTGGATTAGCACCAGCCGTAACGTTTTTCATACCGGCAGTGATCATCGCTTGGGCAAGCACGGTAGCAGTAGTGGTTCCGTCACCAGCAATATCCGCCGTTTTGGAAGCAACTTCCTTAACCATTTGTGCACCCATGTTTTCAACTGGATCTTCCAATTCAATTTCTTTCGCTACGGTAACACCATCCTTAGTAACTGTTGGCGCACCGAAACTTTTTTGGATAACAACATTACGACCTTTAGGGCCTAATGTAACTTTTACAGCATTTGCAAGCGCATCAATACCTGATTTTAATTTGGTTCTTGCATCCGTATCAAAGCTAATTTCTTTAGCCATTTTATTAGTGAGTTTTTTAGTTTACAAAAAATAGAATACTGAAAATAAATTACCTGAGGAACGATCAACTCAGGAAAACTTATTTAGTTAAGGATAACGAGGATGTCATCTTCTCTCATGATCAAAAGATCTTTACCATCATAGTTAAGCTCCTGACCGGAATACTTTCCGTAAAGAACTTGATCCCCTTTTTTCACGGTCATTGGATTACCATCTTTTCCAGGACCAACGGCAATAATTTTACCCTTCTGAGGTTTTTCTTTGGCAGTATCCGGAATGATGATGCCACCTTTTGTTTTTGATTCTGCTTTTGCAGGCTGAACAACTACTCTATCATTTATTGGTTTCATAATAAATTAATAGTTTGATTTTTGCTTTTATTATTAATAAAATATAAAATGTTTTCTATCAATAGTACTTATCATTTTGTATGCCAACACAAAAAAGCTGACATTATTGCGGTTTTAGGGCGTCAAAATGGCAATTGGGCCTGAAAGAACGACAGTACAATGACATCTTGTCTATGAAAAAACCTGATAGCTTTGATTAAACTATCAGGTTTTTTTAGAAGGAAGAATCTTGGGTTCAATTATTGTGTCAAGATTTCAACTTCTCCCCCGGAGCTTCCAACCATCAAACTAGTAATGATACAAAGCACAAACAAAGTGATCGCTAAACCCCAAGTAATTTTTTCGATTAGATCAGAAGATTTGGCAGCTCCAAACATTTGGTTAGAGGCCGTACCTCCAAATGTGGAGTCAATTCCTCCGCCTTTCGGGTTTTGAATCAAAACAGCCCCCATTAAAAGGACACAAACCAAAGCTATCAAAACAGTCATTATGGTAAGCATATCTATCTTATTTTTTATTTTCTAAAATTTTTGCAAAGAAAATACTTTTTTCGCTGATATTCAACTTATCGTGTAGAAATTATTCATGATTTATATCCTCCAGCCATTTTATGACTGGCAATAATACGTCGTTCCGACGGAACCCATCAATAAAAAAATTGTAAAGAGCTATATCATTACTACCCTACAATTACCAATCCTTAGGATCTCTTCTTCAATTTCCGGATGATCTTTTTGTAGGCATTGGTCTTATCTGCATTCAAAATACAAAGCCGTTCATAAATTTCTATTGCGGCTTTCGTGCTACCTTGCTTGGCCAATAATTTCGCGAGTGTTTCCGAGGCGATATCATCGTATTTCAGAACACTTTTCTCTGCAAAATCCTTGAGGTCTTTCTTTTTCTTCTTTTTTTTCTTCTTTCCCCCCTTGCTCCCCTTCTGATTCTGTAGCTTTTCTTCCTTGGCCTTTAAGGATTTCTTGGCCTTTTTCGTTTTTTTGGCAGCCTTGTCTTTATTTTTTTTCTTTTTCACATCCTCAATAGTATTTTGGTTTACAATTAAATTGGTACGGGGGCCATTTTCTTCATGTTCATCTTCTTGCGCTGGCGTTGGTTGATTGGTAATAATCTCGGAAAATATTGGCTCTTGATCTACCTTCACAAATCCCAATTTAACGGGTTTATCCTTATCCGGTTCCGCAACGACATGCTCTTGCTCTACTAAATCCTCAAGAATGTTATTTTCCACTATGATTTCCTCAAATACTGAATTTTCGGGAGTAACGGTATTGCCTAAATCAACCATAGGCGATTCAGAATCTAGTGTCATTTTGGTTTCAGGATGCTCTTTTTTTACTTCTTCCATTTTGATCACCTTTTGAACCCGCACGATACGCCTCACAGGTTGTTTTACAATAATCTCATCTGTAATGTCTTCCTCGATGGCTTCTTCCTGCTGATTTTCATGCCCTTGACTCAGCATCTGTTCCAAGACAGATAATCGTTTTGACTTGTTATTTTCTTTGATCACAATTTCGGTAATTTCTTTTATTTCTTCTTTATTTTCGCTTTGCGGGTTGGAGTCTCCGGATTCCGATTCATTATCCGTAACGCTTTCGACTGCTGCGACTTCCTCTAGCAATGCTGCCGCCTCTTCTACAGATTCAGCGGGAACATCCTCCGCGATCTTCAGATTTTTTTCAGCAAGTATTTCAGGGGAATCTTCCTCTTCAAACGAAATCATGGGCTTGGAGGTTTCAAAATCCATTGCTTTTTCTGTTATTGGTAAATCTGCCCCTGACAAATGCACGGGAAGCGGGCCAAATTCCAACATTTGTTCCTCATTGTTTAAACGATTATCCGACTGCCTTTTTATTTTAGAAAATAAAAAAGCTCGATCCGGACTATACACTGCCGCATTGCTCAGGTATTTTTTAAACTCCGGCAAATTTTCCAGCTGCCCCTTCTTGGCCAGCAAGTAATGTAAGTTCTGACAATAAGGATATTCTTCTACCAACAAACGAAGCTCGTTCACATCCAGCTGAAAAAGCATGGATGATCTCCGAAGATATTCCTGAAAATTTGATGCGTTCATTGTAATCTTTTATGGTCGGTTTGGACAAGGTTTACTGAACTTGCATATTCACAAGACCAAGCAATTAGGTTTAAGGTTCAGAACAAGTTAAAACAGAAGTTTAATAAACCTCAGCCGCTCATTTCAATAATCTTTCCTCTAATTGAAAATCTAAGATACCGTTACCCAATATACAACAAAATTCATCCCCTACCAATTCGTAAATGCCTTATTAAAAATCTCCGTGATGATTTTATCATTTATAGTGGTAATCAGGTTGTCCTGCACATCCAATAAATTTTCATCCGCTCCAAAATCGGCAAAATCGTCAAAACTCTGCTCCCAGTTTTTTGTCTCGTCTTTATTATGGATATAACGCACGGAAACTGCCATCGTCAAGCGGTTAAATGCTGGCTCGTCATTGGCTTGTGGGGATTGATAGGTATCTCGAAACCGTGTGATATTAATGACAAATTCGATATCTGGTTCCAGCTCCGAATAGGTCAGCCGCGTATCGGTCCGGATTTTATTTCGGAAAGTCTCTCGGAAGGTAAAACCCAAATCGGCCACCACACTCTCTGAGAAGTTCTCTACTGGCCCGATGTAAAATGTTTGGACATTGGGATCAATACTAAAACCTTTTAGGGTGTAGCAAGACAAGCTTCCGGCAAGGAGACAAAAAGTTAGGCATATAAAAAGCGAGTATTTTACATTGGGAATACTTAAAAAATAAATGAATATGCGAGAAATCAGATACAGTAAAATTAATAACAATCCTCCCCCTACCCCCTCCAAAGGGGGAAATGGCCTTTCGGCATTAGAGCGATCTCCCCCTCGGGA